>NZ_JBYNTS010000007.1:0-221020 GCF_057784975.1 Novosphingobium sp. DS6-6
ATCGCCATCCCCGCTCAAGGCCTCGAGATGCTCGCTCAAACTGAACAGGGACTTTGGATCCACCACGGCTCTCCATGATCGCTCGCGATTATTGAATCATCACCTCCGCCAAAACGCTATCGGTTTTGCGGGCCTCCAGCTATACCCCAAAAAGCACGGCCCAGCGATCGGTGGTTCCAACGGATCCGGGTCAGTGTAAAGCTTGGCTGGCCCTAAGGCCGTAGCTCCATCAGAAGGAGGCTAAACAGCCTTGCTGTGCGGCGCCAAGCGCGCCTCGTAATCACGGAACATGACATCGAAGGGTTGGGGTCTGCTTAGATAATATCCTTGGGCATAATCACACCCAAGCGTAGCAAGCAGTTGGAAGGTGGCTTCATCCTCAATACCTTCAGCCACGACCGCTTGCCCCAAGGCGTGAGCGAGGCCGATCATGCTGGTGATGATAGCGCGATCACGATCGCTAGCCAGTAGACGGGACACGAAGCGGCGATCAATCTTAAGTTCGTCGCTCGGCAAGTCAGCGAGATAGGCGAGACTAGCCTCGCCAGTGCCGAAGTCATCGATCGAAAGACGGAAACCAAGGTCGCGCAATTGGGAAAGATTGCGCACAGCGTCCGGACGGTTGTTGACACCCGCAGTTTCGGTAATCTCGATTGTCAGGAGGCGGGGGTCTATGCCGCGTCTAGCCACGACCTCGCTAAAGTTGTCCACGAGGTCAGGTTTGTCGACCATCTGCCCCGACAGGTTGATGCTCATCTGAAAACGCTGACCTAATGCATTGACCGCTTGCGCTGCGGTGATGGCCTCTTCCAACACCCAGTATGTGAGTGCGTCTATGCGCCCGGCGCGCTCAGCCTGTAAAATGAACGCATCTGGCGCGATGAAGCCACGGGTCGGATGATTCCATCTTATCAACGCCTCCGCACCGGAGATACGCCCGGTCCGATAATCCCATTGTGGCTGGAAAGCCAACCAGATATCACCATTGCGCAAACCCTCGTCGATGCGAGCGTGGAGGGATAGCTCCCAAGGCGCTTGCGCCAAACGCTCCGCTTCAAACACTTCCACCGGGCGGCCGTTAGTCAGTGCGTCGTTCGCACTAGCTAGAGCGGAATTGATCCGTGTCAGCGCGTCCAACCCCTCGTTGCGATCAAGCCCGAAGTGAATGTTGGTATCGAAAGTATGAGTGCCGATTTGCAATGGCGCAGAAAACAACGCCCGCAATCCTTGAAGATGGTTAAGCTGGATCTCGATCGGCCGAGCCTCTTCACGCCAGGCGAAGTGCCCGCCATCCCCATGGTAAATCTGGCTCGCGCCTGATCCTACCGATAATCGCCGGGCAATCTGGTTTGCGCATTCGTCGTGAAGTTCATTCGGTAATGTTGCTAATATCTCCTCATAACGGGCGATCACCGCGACAACCACATCGGACCCAACGCCCAAGCTGTCAGAAGACATTGCCAGCAGATTTGGCAAGCCGGAACGGCTGGTGTGCTGGACGCGCCGGAGACGTTTCTGCCATATGCGAATCGCGCTGAAGCATAAGATAAACATCATCGTCGGGCCGGGATCCGCCACGACGCCCAGCAAGCGAAGCAGTGCGGGCTGGAGCAGTCCGATCAGCAAAGCGCCAGCATAAAACCACCATCGCCGTCGTGAACCGCTATCGCGCTGAGCCAGAATAACGAGCATGATAACGATGCAGTACAGCGGAACAAACGTAATGTTCAACATCACTGGCTTGCTCAACGCAGCAGCTCCAGCAATGTCATGCGCTATAGGAGAAACAGCACCACGGCCAAAATATCTAACCAAAGGAGCTTGTGCAGATGACGATAAAATAACCGTCTTGCCAGTAATTAGTAAAGGATTTACCCTACCCTCAATCAAATCACGTGAAAATATCCGCGTTATTGTTTCAGGGTCTATCCAATAATTAGGATAAATTGTTCCGGTTTTAACAATTTCCTTTTCATTACCCAATGCCGCAGCTGCTGACTGATATACTTTTCCATTAATATTCAAATAATATGGACCACGTTCAGCCACATGCATGAAATTATCGTTCCAAGCCGAAACTACAACCATGCGATTTTTGGCAAGATCATGCCTAGGGAAATTAAATGATGTCGCGTCAAAATGGCTCATCTGATCGGCTCGCGCGATGAACGCGATATCTGAGCCAAAACTGTCAAGCGCCGCGACCAAAGCCTTGTCGTCAGCGGCATTGATACCGTAAGGAACAGTGACATCAACGAAAACGCGGCGAGGGACATAACGCCGCAATTTGGAGATGACGAGGGCCTCTTCCTTTGCACCAAGCACTGGCAAATCGTCTGTCGTCACAACCACGATATTCTGAGGCGCGATCTCGCGCCCGCCACGAAACAGCGTGTTCCAATAGAGATGACCGAAGACTTCCGTGAAACCCAGCCAAGGCAGGCACAACGCCAGGCTCAGCAGCAGCGAGATTCCGATCGGGGATCGTAGAAATTTTCGCATGGACCATCGGCGCAGTTGAGTTACCCGACGGGGCTAGTCCGAAATGGTTTAAATCACCTTACCGTTTACCATCGGTGGTAACACACGGACCATCAGTCATTTTTTGTCATGACGCCAAAGAGGGGTCCAGCCGAGCCAGGCTGCGGTCCAGCATGAGCAATTGCCACAGTACCCGGCTGTGATCGGCGCGCCCGGCGATGTGCGCCTGCGCGAGTGCGGCAATGCGTGAGGCGTCGAACCAGCCGGTACGGGCCAGCGCGCCGCCGCTGGCGATGGCGCGCGCCGGATCGGCGAGAGGGCCGCGCAGCCAGGCCGCGATCGGCGTGACGAAACCCATCTTGGGACGGAAAAGCACGTCATCGGGCAGGTAGCGGCGCATGGTCTGCTTCATCAGCCATTTGCCAGTCCCGCCCTGCACACGCATCGCTTCGGGCAGGCGCGCGGCGAATTCGATCAGGCGGTGATCGAGCAGCGGTTCCCGCGCTTCCAGGCTCACGGCCATGCTGGTGCGATCGACCTTGGTCAGGATGTCGCCCGGCAGCATGAACTTGAGATCGGCATACTGTGCCCGGTCCAGTCCGCTTCGCGCCGGGGCACGGCGCATCAGGTCAATCAGCGGCATTTCGGCCCGATAGCCCCCGCGCAGGCGGGAAAAGTCGGGGCTGTAGAGCGCCGCCCGGATTTCGGGCGCCGTCACCGCCAGCGCCCGCGCATAGCCCGTCTCGCCATCCTGCGAGAGGCTCTGGAACGTGGCCTTGGCACGCAGGCGGCGCGGCGCCCAGTCCGCTTTCGGATAGAGCTGCCCGAGCGTGCCGAACACCGGGCCGCGCAGTCCGGGCGGCAGCACGCGGCGCACCCGTTCCTCGTGGTGGTGGAATACCTGGCGACGATAGCCGGCAAAGGCTTCGTCCGCGCCGTCGCCCGAAAGCGCCACCGTCACGTGCGCACGGGCCAGTTCGCAAACCCGGAACGTGGGCAGCGCCGAGGCATCGGCAAACGGTTCATCGAACATCGCCACCAGACGCTCGACCAGCGCGAAATCGTCGGCCGAGACCGTGCGGGCATGGTGCTGCGTGGCAAAGCGTTCCGCCACTGCGCCTGCCCAGCGGGTTTCGTCCAGGGCCGCCACGTCAAAGCCGATCGCACAGGTCTTGACCGGCTTGGCGCTGGCTTCGGCCATCAAGGCCACCACGGTGGAACTATCCACCCCGCCCGAAAGGAACGCGCCCAGGGGTACATCGGCCGCCATGCGCGAGGTAACGGCTTTGCGCAGGCGGTGCAGCAAATGCGCTTCCAGGTCTTTGCGGCTGGCCCCGTCGCGCTCGGCAAAGGAAACGTCCCACCACGCAACAGACGGTGGCGGCGGCGCATCATGGCGCAGCAGGCGGTAATGGCCAGCGGGCAGCTTTTCCACGCCGGACAGGATCGCGCGGCCATCGGGCACGAACCCCCAGGCAAGGTAATCTTCCACGGCCAGCGGATCGAGCGTGCGGCGCAAGCTGGGGTGGGCCAGCAACTGCTTGAGTTCGGAACCGAAAATCACGCTGCCATCGGCGAGCGTGGCCATGTGCAGCGGCTTTACCCCCAGCCGGTCGCGGGCCAGGAACAGGGTGCGCGCCCGCAGATCGTAAAGTGCGAAGGCGAACATGCCGTTGAAATGCGACAGGCAGGCGGTGCCCCATTGCTGCCAGGCGGCCAGGATCACTTCGCTGTCGCCATCGGTATGGAACCGCGCGCCCAGCGCGGCGAGTTCGGCCCGCAGTTCGCGATAGTTGTAGATCTCGCCATTGAACACCAGCATTGCCCCGCCATCGGCGCTGGCCATCGGTTGCGGCGATCCGGCAAGATCGATGATCGACAGGCGCCTGTGGCCAAGGCCCACGCCCGGCGCCGTCCACACCCCGTCTCCGTCCGGCCCGCGATGGGCGATGACATCGCCCATCATGCGCAGCCTTGCCGGATCGACCGGTTTCATCCCCTGGGTGTGAAAAATGCCCGCAATGCCGCACATGTCTTGAAACCCGCCCCTATCGTCCGCGTGCGATCGTATCGATCCATCTGTCAAGCGGGCCCGCTGCCGCCACGAAAGCGGCAAGTGCCGGCGCGGCGGGGGCGCCGGGGTTGTCTTCGCTCGACAGGATCAGCGTGGCCGTGGGCCGCGCCCGCAGCAAGAGCCGATCGGCCATGTTCCACAACTTGAGCATGACGTTGCTGCCGCCCAGCCAGCTGCCGGTGCGATACCAGGTGACCGCCACGCGATGCACGGGGCCAGGCGCCTGAAGCACGTCGGCCTTGCCGCTCTCCAGCCCGGGCGCCGGCTTCTCCCAGGCCCAGTCGCTGTCGGGCGGCACGGCGCCTTCGCCGAAACTGCCCGCTTCACGGCCCTCCCCCTGCCCGGCATAGAGAGCGAACGACACATCCACCACATGGCCCTGCCCGTCGGCATAGCGCCCCAGCAGGCGATGGTCGGCCCCGCCGTGGCGCGGCTGCCAGGGCCAGCCCGGCGGCGTGGCCACACGATGCCATCCCGGCACCGCGGGCAGATCGATCCGCGCAGGCAGCGGCGCGGAGAGCCGGCCGGCCGCGGCGCCCCAGGCAAGGAAACCCAGAGCCAACACGGCGAGTCCGGCCAGCACGGCGCCCTGGCCCAGGCGCGCCCGCGACGCCCAGGCCAGGCGCCGATCGGCAAGGAGCGCCGCCGCATTCACGGGCGGCTCTTCGCGCGCACGGTCGAAAAACGGCCACCCGGCCAGCATCGTCAAAGCCATGACCACGGCAAAGAACACCCAGCCGTAAAAGACATGGTCGAACCCCGTGGCAAATTCGATCCCGCGCCAGCCGGCAATCATGATCGTGCCCCACGCGCGTATCCCGTTGGCAATGATCGGCACGGCCAGCGCCAGCACCATGAACGCCGTGCGGCGCCACCAGCTCGCAAAGCAGACATGGCAGACCAAAACGCCATAGGCGCCCATGGCGATAAGGAATTTCACGCCCGAACAGGCCTCGGCCACTTTGAAATAGCCCGCCGGCACAGTGATGAACACCCCGTCGAGCACGGCGGGAATGCCTGCCAGATGCAGCAGCACCATTACGATGCGCGCGGTAACGATCTGCAGAAACGGGATTAATTCATCGCCAAAGGGCACCAGGAACAGCATGTATGCCAGCGGAAACAGCAGGGCTGCCCCCACCCGCGGCCCCATCAGGGCGAGAAAGCTCGTTTGCAGCATCAGCACGCAGGCCGTTTGCGTCACCAGCGAAAAGCCGGCAAAACCGCCCAGCATCCACAGGAAGGCGGCGCCGGCAAACAGCACGAGGCCCGGCCACCAGCCCTGCGGCGCGATCTGCGCCAGGGCAGGCAGCCGCAACGATACCAGCCAGGCAAGAATCGCCGGCACCAGCAGCACGTGATTGTAGGTGGAACTGTTCCACCACTGCCCGGCCATTGCCGCCCAATCGCCATGAAACAAGCCAAGCAGACTCAGCCAGCACAGGCCGAGCAGACCCCAGGGCGCCAGATTTTCACCGGCGAACCACGAAGTGCGACGAGCCACGGAAGCAAGAGAGACGCTTTCACGCCGCATGGCGGCCAAACCGGCGATCAAGGCCGACAAGTTCCGGCAAAGACGCAAGAACCCTGTCCCATCCGTGGTGCGCGATGACAAAGGCCCGGGCGGCGCGGCCCAGGGCATCGGCGCGGATCGTGTCGGCCAGCAAGCCCACCGCCCGCGCGGCCATTTCCTGGGGATCGGGCGCGGCAACGGCAAAGTCCTGCCCATCGATCGCGTCGATGCCGGTGGCGGCCGCCGGCGTCAGCAGCACCGGCCGCGCCATGGCCATGGCCTCCAGAACCTTGTTCTGCACCCCCCGCGCCAACGTCAGCGGCACGACGACAAGATCGGCCCCCGCCAGCCACGGGCGCACGTCGCCTACCGCGCCGGTAACCCGCGTGCCGTTCTCGCCGTCGAGCGCCCGGACCGCCGCCGCCGGCGCGCGGCCCACCACGTTGAACACTGCTGCCGGAAACCGTTTCCTGATCAGCGGCATCGCCTTGCGGGCAAAGGCCACAGCCGCCTGCACATTAGGCGGATAGTCCATCTGCCCGGTGAATACGATCTGCGGCCCGCCCATCACCATCTGCGGCGCGGCCGGCACACCCGCAGGATCGAAGAAGACCGTGTCGATGCCGTTGCCCACGACCCGTACATCGGGCGCCGGCCCGCGCCCCAGCCGGCGGCGAAACAGCGCAGCCTCGGCTTCGCTGATCAGAAGGCTTGTCGTCGCGCGGCGGGCGACGCGCACTTCGTGGCGGCGCAGCAGCCAGGCTTCGCGCAGATGGATCGGCGCGGCCAGGCCAGGGCGCCGGGCATATTCGGCGAACTTGGCCGAATCGACGTCAACGAAGTCCATCACGACGCGCCCCTCGAACCCGGTTGGCACATATTGTGCCATCTGGCCGGAAAACACGAAGATCGTGGCGATGGGCCGGCTAGCCAGTGTTCGCCTGACATAGCGCGCCAGCCTGGCCGACGAAAATGCGGTCAGGCTGATGGGCCGTCCGCCCAGCACCGCCGCCAACCCGGCCCCGGCCAGCGACCCTCGCCGTCGCACCAGGCAATGGCTGGCCGCAAGCGCCGCCAGTTGGCTCTCACACGCCATGTCCGCCGGATCGTCGGCCAGGCAGCCCACGTGCACGGGGGCCAGCGTCACCAGCATGCGCAGGATATGATGCGCGCGGATCTTGTCGCCGCGATCGGGCGGAAACGGGATGCGATGGGCAAGGAACAGGATCTCGCCCCCGTCCTGCCCGCCCCCGTCACGCGTTTCCACGTCAGGCCCGACCTCATCAGGCCGTACCACGTCAGGCCGTACCACGTCAGGCAAGCCCACGCGCGATGACCGGGCCGATCAGGTTGGCAACCGGCAGGGGCAGCTTCTGCCACAAGCGGATCCTGGCCTGATAGCGCGGGCTCAACGGGTTCACGTCGCGCGGCGGCTGTCCTTCCGCGGCCCAATGGGCATAAGACAGCGGCCGGGGCACGAAACCCCAGTTGCGCTTGAAGTGATAAGCGCCGGAATCCACTTTGGACCGGCCGAAATCGAATCGCGCCATCCCCCGTGCCCGCGCATGGTTCATGAGGGCATAATACATCACGTCGTTGGCGCGCAGACCGCGCGCTGCAAGGACCCCGCCGCCCCAATAGGGCATGACTGCGCCGCGGTAATAAAGGCTCAGTACGCTGGCGACCGGCATCCCCCCATGCAGCACGGTGAGGATGTCCGCATCCGCGCCAAAAGCATCGAGCACGCAGGCGAAAAGCCGCCGCGGAAAGACCGGCGTGCCCAGATTGCGTACGGATTCGCTATAGACGCGATAGTGCCAGGCACGGTCCTGCGGGCCATTGCCGGCGCGAATTTCCAGGTCCTGCGCCAGGCCCTTGCGCAGCTCGGCGCGCTGTTTGCGCGGCACGGCCTGCAACTGCGCGGCATCGTCGGCGGCCAGCGGCATGACGAAACCGGCATGACTATCCCGCTTCACGTGCCAGCCAGGCCCTTGCGGCACCGTTCCGCCACGCAACTCGATGCCCGGGCATTTCAACCGCTGCGCCAGGGCCTGGGCCGCGTTGAACAGCGCCGGCGCGGCGCCCTCATCGCCGATCACCCCGCCCCCGACGGCAAATCCGGTCGATACCAGCGCCCGCCCGAACAGCCATGACGATACCGCATGCAGCGGCAGCGCCGCCACGATGACCCCGGCCTGCTCGGCCAGCAGCAGCCGGCTGGCGTGGCCACTGCCATGCGCCACCGCCTCCAGCCAGCTCGGCTCGTGAAACACGGTGGCATCGTCCTGCTGCGCCAGAAATCGGGCATAGGCGGCGCGGTCGCCCGGCCCCGCCTCGCGCACTTCGGGTGCGGCCAGGCGAAAAGGCGCGTTCATGCCGCCGCCGAAAATGGCACAGGCGTTGCGCTGTCGAGCCGGGCGGCCTCTCCGGCGGCGACTGCGTCCATCCGCCCCCAGGCAAAATCGCGCAGCACCCGCTCCAGCTTGCCGGCCATCGCGGCAAGGTTCGTGTAATGGCGAAAGCGCGATCGCCACGGGGCATCGGTGCGGCGGGGCTGATCGGGATCGATTTCCCATGGGTGGAAATAGAACGCAGCAGGACGCCCGGCCGCGTTCACCTGGCGGATTGCCCATGCGGAAACGCCATAGGGCAGCAGGCGGAAAAAGCCGCCGCCACCGGCCGCCATCCGCCGCCCGGCCACCTCCGCGGTGGTCACGGGAATCTCCAGCAGGACGCTGTCCGCCAGCGGACGAAAGGCAAAGCGCGGCGCGTCTCGCCAGCCATAGTGATCGTGCACGATCGGCGCGACCGACGAGGAATAGGTATAGCCGGCATCGGCCAATACGCGGTGGGCCCAGGCATTGCGCGCGTCGATCGAAAAGCTTGGCGCGCGATAACCGGTGACCGCCTGCCCGGCCGCCTGTTCCAGCGCATCGCGCGCGCGCGCGAGATCGGCAGCAAAGGCGGCCGGGTCCATTGTGAACACCCGCTTGTGGTCCCAGCCATGGCTGGCCACCTCGTGCCCCGCTTCGGCAATGGCACGCACCAGCGCCGGATGGCGCTGCGCCACCCAGCCGAGCGTGAAGAACGTGGCTTTCACCCCGGCCGCCGCGAACATCGCCAGTATCGCCTGCACGTTGCGCTCGACCCGCGAATCGAGCCCGTCCCAGGCGCTGCGGGCAATCACTTTCTCAAACGCGCCGACCTGGAACCATTCTTCCACATCGACGGAAAGCCCGTTGATCACGCGCGACGCCATGGCGGGGTGCCAAATCAGGCCGCCCGCCTGGGGCGGTCGGTTTCGAACCATTCGATCAGCATGGTCAGCACGTGGCGGATCGCCTGCTCCTGTTCGGCCAGGCGGTGTTCCAGCCCTGCGATGCGCGCCGCCGCATCGTCCAGCGCGGCTTCCAGCGCGTCGGTACGCGCTGCGGCCTCGGCTTGCGCGGCCGCCGATTGCTCGCCCAGGGCCGCGCGCATCGCCGCCACTTCGATCACGGCCTGCTGCAGTTCGGCGATCTGCTCGTCGCGGCCGGCAAGAGCCGCCTCGATCGCGGCATGATCGACAGTGTGCTGCAATGGTTCCGATCCGGACGCAGCGTCGTTGTTCTGCGCATAGCCGCGATCGGCCGGCATTTCCGCCACCGGTGCCGATAGTGGCGGGCGCGACGCGGCGTGCACCGGCTCCGGCATTTCGGGCGTGAAGGCGGGCGCGGGCGCGGCGCTGTCGGCGGCCATGTCATCCAGCACGGCATGCAGCAGGCCCACATCGATGCGGCTGGCCTGTTCGAGCGTGCCGGCGAGCAGGACGCGGCTCAGTATCTGGTTGATGCGGCGCGGGATGCCGTCGCTGGCACGGGCAAGATCGGCATAGAAACGCGGCTCGAACGCGGGGTTGCCATTCCATCCTGCGCGCGTCAGCCGGTGTTCGACATAAGGCCCTACTTCCGCAGGTTCCATCGGCGCCAGATGATGTATGGCGATCACGCGCTGGCGCAGTTGCTCCAGCCGGGGCGAGTGTTGCAGCAGCGTGCGGAATTCAGGCTGCCCAAGCAGCAGGATCTGCAACAGCGGATAGGCGCCCAGCTGAAAGTTCGACAGCATGCGCAATTCTTCCAGCGCTTCCACCGCCAGGTTCTGCGCCTCGTCCACCACCAGCAGGCAGCGCCGCCCGGCGCGCGCCTCTTCGTGCAGGAAAGCTTCGATCCGGGCCAGCGCGGCTGCCTTGTCGTGCCCGGCAACGTCGAGGCCAAACGCGCGCGCGGCCATATGCACCAGTTCCTGGCCATCCAGCTTGCTGGTCACGATCTGCGCGCCGACGAGCTGCGCCGGGTCGATATTGGCCATCAGGTGCGCGGCCAGCGTGGATTTGCCCGCGCCCACCTCGCCGGTGATGACGATGAAGCCCTCGCCTTGCGCCAGGCCATAGCCCAGATAGGACAAAGCTTTCTTGTGCGTGGCGCTCTCGAAATAGAAATCCGGATCGGGCGTCAGCTGGAACGGTCGGGCCGAAAGGCGGTAGAATTCATCGTACATCGGCGTGTCGCCTCCTGAACCGTCAAAGCGTATAGCGCAGGCCGATCAGGCCTGTCGCTTCCAATTGGTCCGCAGCCAGATTGCGGCTCACCCCGTCAAGCCCGACCGACGCCGTTGCGGTAAGGCGATCGGCCAGGCGGCGATAATAGGATGCAAAGATGCCATAGGAATTGGTGTTCCCCAAGACGGCGGTGCCGCTGTCGTACCACGCATCGTAGACCGTGACGCTGAAACTGGCGTCCCGGCCGAGCTGGCCCGATACGCTGCCGTTGACGTACCAGTTCTGATCCACGGTGCCGTTGGCTGTGGCCAGCACCTTTCCGGCCGCGGCGATGAAGCGGCGGCGCACATAGCCCGCGCCCACGCCCAGCCGCAGGCGCCCCATGGCAAAGCCATAAGTGGCGTTGACCCCGCGCGCGCGGAATACCGACGAAGACACCGACGAAAGCGCGCCGTTGACGCACGATCCGCCCGACGCGCCGATGCCGCAGCCCGAAGTGCCGCTGCCAAAGGCGCTGGTTGTCGCAAAATCGGTGGGTACCTGCTGCAACGCGTTGGACAGGCTCGAGCCGAAGCCTGAAATCCCGTCATAGACCGATACGTTGAGCGAACTGCGCGTATTGGGCGCATAGGCGAAGCTGCCGTAATAGGTCGTGCTGTCAAAGCGCCGGCCGACGAAGGCAGACAGCGAGGTGCGCCGGCTCGGCCGCCACATCACGCCCACGTCCCAGATCAGGCCGTTGCTGTCATAGGCGATCCGGCGCGGCTGGCTTTCGTCGGTCACATAGCGGCCATCCCCGCCCACCAACGGATTGCCGGCCGCATCGCGCAGCGCATCGCGCGAGGATACGCGGATATGTTCCCAGCCCACATCGCCCACCAGTTGCACCGTCTGGCTCACGGGCAGCGTGGCGCGTACCGCGGCGCGCTTGTCGTCGACCCGCTGATCCAGATTGGCGATGTCTTCGCGATCCCAGGCCGCGCTGCCGGTCAGGCCGATCGGCAGCAGCGTGCCGGCCTTGATCCCGGCCGAAGCCTGGGCCGATTGCACGACGGAATGATCGAACAGGTCCACCCGCGGCTGGCCGGGGGCGGGCTGATAGGCATTCTTCTGGGTGAGCTTGGTATAGCCGGCAAGATAACTGGCCTTGATCGCCACATCGCCCGCACGGGTGGTCAGCGCCGGGCCGGCATAGAACGAATAGACCTGGCTTACCGCATCGTTGACCGAAAGCGGGTTCAGCGTGCCCGAGCCGTTGGCCTCGACGCGCGTGCGGGCGGCCAGAGCGCCGGCTTCGATGCTGAGCGTGCGCGGCACCAGCTGGTGCGAAACCCGCGCCAGCCCCGAAATCGTATCGGCATCGCCGACCTGGCCTTTCTGCACGAAACGGCGTTCATAGCGCACGGCGATCTGGCCCTGGGTGCGCCGGCCGGCAAGCGTCGCGTCAACTCCGGCGGCCAGCGTCGTGAACGTCACCACGTCGTTGTCTGGCGTTATCTGCGCCAACAGGTTCTGCGTCACTTCCAGATAGGGGCGAATCGTGGTGCGCACACCAGATCCCGCGCCACGGGCACTATGCCCGCCACGCGGGGCAGAACCGTTGCCGGCGGGGGCAGCCGCGCCGTCGTCGCTGCCCGTATCGTACGACAGCGCCTGCGCCGATGCGGCCGGGGCCACGGCCAGCCCCAGCCCCGCCAGCAGCCCGCGCAGGATAATGGAACGCGCGCGTCTCATTCCTTGTATCCGTAATAAGTGCCGAAGCGCCGCCCGGTTGGCGAAAAGCGCGTGCCGTTGAGCAACAGCTTGATATCGGCGCAGCCCGAAAGAATGCCCACCGCATCGCGCAGGGCCGCTTCGCCGGTCACGTCGGCCCGCACGACCATCAACGCCTGCCCCACGTGCATCGCCAGTTCCGAGGCGGGCGAAGCGGCCAGCGCGGGCGGGCTGTCGAAAATGACGATGCGGCTTGGCGATTGCGCGGTCAGCCGATCAAGAATGGCGCGGGTGCGCACCGAGGCCAGGTATTCGGTGTCGGAACCGGTCTGGTTGCCTGCGGGCAGCACCGAAAGACCGGGAATATCGGTAGGAATGATGCATTCCTCGACCATTACCTGCGGATCGGCCAACGCGTCCATCAGCCCCGGCCCGCCCGGCAGGCCCAGGGTGGAAAGCACCGAAGGCTTGGCAAAGTCGGCATCGACCAGCAGCACCTCGTTGTCTTTTTCCGCCGCGATCGACAGTGCCAGATTCACCGCGCAAAACGTCTTGCCCTCGCCCGGGTGGGCCGAACAGACCAGGATGCGCTCGCCATGCGGCGCGGTGCGCCCGGCGCGCGATTCCGCCGCGTTCAGCAGCAGTTGCCGCTTTACGATGCGGAATTCCTCGAGCAACGCGCTGACCGGCCCTTCCGGCTCGATCAGGCACTGTTCGCGCAGCAGGCGCCGGTCGATCGGCTGAGGCGCCTTGCGAAACCGCTGGCGTGAGGGAATGCCGTCCAGCGGCCCCTGCTCCCCGGCCGGCGCCTGCAGCGATGGCGCACCAGAAACGCCGGACGTTGACGGCACGAACACCTGCCTGCTTTCGAACGGAGCGGGGGTGGGTGTTGCAGGCGTGGGCGTTGCAAGTGCGGGGGTTATAGGTACGGATTCGGGTGCGGATGGCTCGGCCAAGCCCGCCGGCGCCGATGACGCAGCGCCACGGGGCAACGGGGCCGGCGCGCGCATGTGCTGGCGGAAATCGAACGTGCCGGCGGCACGCTCGATCAGCGAAGGGGCGCCCTTGCCAAGGCTTTGCAGTGGGGCCTGGGGCAGTGGGGCCTGGGGCAGTGGGGCCTGGGGCCGGGGGGGCTGGGGTGGATTGCTCTGGTCGGTCATGTCCTGCGCCTTCATGCCACCATCCGCCGTTTCAGGAATTCCACCGCCAGCAGCACCATCAGCACCAGAACGAGGCCGGCGCTGGCACCACCGAACAGTTTCATCTGCTTCCACTGCCGCGCCCGCGCCATGGCCGTCTGGGTCAGCGATACCGAACCCAGCACGATCATCCCGGTGGCGCGTTCGAGCTGGCCGGTGGTGGCATAGCTGGAACGCAGCTGGGCCATGGCGAAAGCTGCGCCACAGCCTCCTGCCAACCCGACGATCAGCACCAGCATCAACAGCAACGGCCGATCGGGCGCCGAAGGGCCTCGCGGCGTGCTGGGCGGATCGATCACGTCGAACTTGACCGCGTTGTGCTCGCTTTCCACCTGCCCGCGCAAGCGCAGCTGCTCGCGATCCCGCAGCAGCTTGTCGTACTGGTCCTTGAGAACGTCGTAATCGCGGTTGATCCGCGCCGCTTCTGCCGCGACGGCAGGTTCGCTGTATTGCTGGCCGGTCAGCTGGCCGATCTCCTGCTGCAACGATGCCTTGCGCGATTGCAGCGAGACAAGGCTCGCCGCGCGATCCGCCCTGATCGACTGGAGCGAGGCATAGGCCGGATTGGGCGTGCCCGAATGCCCACCTTCGGCCGCGGCCTGGCGCTGCAGGCTGGCAATCTGAGCCTTGGCGGTAAGCACATCGGGGTGGCTGTCGGTCAGCCCGCGCGCGCGCATGCCGGCAAGGTCTGCCTGCGCCTGCGCCAGCGCGCCCCGTGCACCGCCCTGCGCGCCGGGAATAGTAATCGTGGGCGGCGTGCCGGACAACTGCCCGTTGATCGAAGCCAGCGCGCTCTGCGCCGCCAGAAGATCGGACTCCACCCCGCGCAACTCGCTGCGCGCGCCTTCAAGCTTGGCCGAAACCGATCCCGTGCCGGGCATCAGCGCCGCGTTCCGGGCTTCGAATTCCTGGCGCTTCTGCTCGGCGGCTTCCAGGTCTTTCTGCCGGTCGGCCAGTTGCTGATCCATGAACGCGAGGCTGTCGGTCATCTCACCGCGCCCGCCAGCCAGGTTTTCTTCGCGGAAGATGTCGATCATCTTCTGCACGATATCCTGCGCCAGCTTGGCGTTCTGTGCATCGGTATAGGAACCGCGTCCCGATGTGGCGCTGATTTCGAACAGGTTGTCCTGCTGGCTGACCACCTTGATCTGCGTGGCCAGGCTGGCAACGGCCGCTTCCATCTGCTTGTCGTTGGTAACCTTGTCGCCCAGCCGCGTGGCGCGCACCACCTTTTCCAGATTGACCGTGCTGGTCAGCGTCTGGCGCACGCGTTCGATATCCTGCTTGGCATTGCCGCCAATGCCGATCTGGTCTGACAGCACATCGTCGACCTGGATGAAGATGCGCGCTTTGGATTCGTAGGAATTGGGCACCATGGCAACGATCAGCCAGCCCAGCAGGCAGACCAGCCAGGCCACCCCCAGCGCCAGCCAGCGCCGGTGCCAGATGCCGTAAAGCGCAATGCGCACTTCATCGAGAAGGTTCGTCATGACGAGAGGCGCCCCGCCCGGGCCATGGTTGGCCAGGCCATGATCAGAACGCGCTTTCGGGAATGATGATGACGTCGCCGGGCATCAGCATGACATTGGCCTTGGTATCGCCCTTGCGCAAAAGATCGCCGATGCGGACGCCATACTCGGTCTGCTTGCCCAAGGTCTTGTCAAAGCGCACCAGCCGCGCCCGGTTGCCGGCCGCATATTCGGACAGGCCGCCCACCGCGATCATCGCATCGAGCAGGGTCATGTTGGCGCGATAGGGAATCGAGGCGGGCTTTTCGGTGGCGCCGACGATGCGCACCTGCTGGCTGAACGTGCCGGCAAACTTGTTGACGATGACCGAAACGATCGGCTCTTGAATATACTGCGAAAGCTGCAGCTTGATATCCTCGGCCAGCATCGAGGGGGTCTTGCCCACCGCAGGCATGTCGGTGATCAGCGGCGTGGTGATCCGTCCATCGGGCCGCACCTGCACCGACGCGCCAAGTTCGGGGTTGCGCCATACGAAAATGGTCAACTCGTCCAGGGGACCGATCACGTATTCCTCACCCGGACCCTCTTGCAGGGCCACGAACGAGGCAGGCGGCAGTTGCGGACCGCGGGTTCCCCCAGCGCAGCCGGTAAGGATCAGCGAAAGAACAGCGGTTGCCAGGCCCGATCGCGCCAGACGGCCGCGCGCGGCGAAAGTCCGCGCGGCGTTCGGGGATGGGCCGGAATGAAACGGCATCGCACACTGTTCCTTTGTCTGGCTCGCGCCGGCCCTTGGCTTCATCCCGGCAAAGACAACCCGGCAGAGACACCGCAAAGCCCGCGACCTTCACCATCGTTCACCATCGGCTATCATGGAAAAGGGTGAAGATAGGGTTAGTCTTGTTGCGAAACGCCTTTCCGGGCAAGGCGTTTGCCAGCCAGGTCCCAATTCGGGACGCGCGAAGGTTGAAAGATTAACCTTTTACAGCGGCAGGTTTTCAGCCAGAATTTCAGTCGCAGGCCCGTGTCCCAGAAAGGCCGAAGGGCTGGCGCTTGCGCCATAGGCACCGGCGCAGAACACAGCCACGAGATCCCCCGCTTCGGCATGGGGCAGCGCGGCCCGGTCTGCCAGGCGATCGAGCGGGGTGCACAGGCAACCGACGACGCTGGCCACCTCGTTTGCCGGTGCATCCATCCGTGTCGCCAGGGCGAGCGGGTAATTGCGGCGCACCACGGTGCCGAAATTGCCGCTGGCAGCGAGTTGATGATGCAGACCGCCGTCGGTCACCAGAAAGGTTTCGCCCCGGCTCTGCTTGCGTTCGAGCACCCGCGCCAGATAGACGCCGGCTTCCCCCACCAGATAGCGCCCCAGTTCGAGCGTGAACCGCGCGCCGACAAGCACCGGTGGCAGGCAGGCAAGACGCGCATCAAGCGCGGCACCGACCGCCGCCAGATCGAGTGGCGTGTCGCCGGCGAAATAAGGAATGCCGAACCCGCCGCCCAGGTTGAGCGCCGGCAAAGCGACGCCCGCGTCCTCCGCCAGGCGGGCGGCAAGATCGAGCGTTGCCCCCTGCATCGCGATGACGGCCTGGGCATCGAGCGCCTGGCTGCCGGCAAAGACATGGAAGCCGCGCCAGTCTGCCCCTGCCGAAACGATGCGCCGCACCAGAGGCGGCACCTGTTCGGCATCGACCCCGAAAGGCCGCGCCCCGCCGCCCATCTTCATGCCCGAGCCGCGCAGATCGAAATCGGGATTGACGCGAATCGCCAGGGCGGGGCGACGGCCGGCGGCGGCCGCGATGGCGAGCGCGCGTTCCACCTGGGCGGAAGATTCGCAATGCAGCGTGACGCCGGCGGCCAGCGCTGCCGCGATTTCGCTGTCGCGCTTGCCCGGTCCGGCAAAGCCGGCACGCGCCGGATCGATGCCCTGCGCTTGCAGCAGCGCCAGTTCCCCGGCCGAAGCGATGTCGAAACCGTCGACCAGATCGTCGAGCAACGCCAGCAACGGCCCGAAGGGATTGGCTTTGACGGCATAATGCAGCCGGACCGCCGCCGGCAGCGCGGCGCGCAACTGGGCGACGCGGGCACGCACCGCCCCGCCATCATAAACGAACAGCGGCGTGCCGTGCGCCTGCGCCCAATCGCGCGCCGTGCGGCCGGCCACCAGCAGGTCTGCCCCTTGCGCGGGGAAATGCGGGGGAACAGGGCCAAGCGGTTTCATCGGCGCTGCCTTAATCCTCATCGGTCAAGGCCCGGTAAAGACCGGCCCGATCGTGCTTGCCATTGGGCGAGAGGGGCAGCGCCTCGCGCCAGTGCACCTCGCGCGGCAGCATGAAGGCCGGGAGATCGCGCCCCATCGCGGCGCACAGCGTGGCCGCATCGGCCGCGGTGCCCGGCGCGGCGCGGCAGACCAGATGGATCGCCTGGCCCAGCGCCGCATCGGGCAGACCCAGCGCCACGACATCGGCCACCAGGCCGGTGGCCCGCGCGGCTTCCTCCACCTCGTGCGGGCTGACGCGGTGGCCCGACGTCTTGATTATCGCATCGCGCCGGCCGACGAAATGCAACAGGCCCGCCGCATCGCGCCATACCCTGTCGCCAGACCACACCGCGATGCCGCCCACTCTCGAAAAGGCCGGCGCCAGACGAAAGCGTTCGGCGGTGCGTGCCGCGTCCTGCCAATAGCCTTGCGCCACCAGCGGCCCGGCATGGACCAGTTCGCCTTCCTCTCCGGGTGCGGCCTCGTGCCCGGCATCGTTCACCACCATCACTTCGGCAAAGGGGATGGCCGTGCCGATCGCGGTCGGGTGATCGTCGATCAGCGCGGGATCGAGGAACGTCGAGCGGAACGCCTCGGTCAATCCGTACATCGCAAAGAGCCGTGCCTGCGGGAACATCCCGCGCAACCGGCGGACCAGATCGGGAGTCAATGCACCGCCGCTGTTAGTAAGGCGGCGCAGGGTCTTTGCCGCACTGTCGGGCCAGGGCTTTTCCAGCAGTTGCAACCACAACGGCGGCACGGCAGCCAGGGTGGTGATGCCATGGCGCGCAACGGCGCGGACGACATCCTGCGGGACAAGGTAATCGATCGGTACGGCGCAGGCGCCCGCCATCCACGCGGACAGCAGCTGGTTCTGCCCGTAATCGAACGCAAGCGGCAGCACCGCCAGCACGCGGTCATCGGTATCGAGGCCCAGGTAATGGGCAACGCTCGCCGCGCCGAGCCACAGATTGGCCTGCGACAGCATCACCCCCTTGGGCCGGCCGGTGGACCCGCTGGTGTAGAGGATCGCGGCCAGACTGGCCGGCGCGGCAGCCGAAGGCGGCAACGGATCGAGACTGTCCAGCGCGGCAACGACGGCAGCTTCATCGTGACAGACGGCATCGGCCGGATCACCCGACTGCAGCGTTTCCAGCCGCCCGGCATTGGCCAGCAGCAGGAATGCACCGCTATCGGCCAGGATATGCGCGGCCTGGGCGCGGCGCAGCACGGGATTGATGGGAACGTGCACCAGACCCGCGCGCACCGCCGCCAGCGGCATGAGGCAGGCGATCAGCCCCTTGCCCAGCCAGCTCGCCACCCGCGCGCCGGGCACGGCCCCGGGCTGGCGCGTCAGCCATGCCGCCAACTGCCCTATACGCCGATTTAACCCCTCGTGGCTAAGCACCGCATCCTTGAGCACCAGTGCCGGCGCGCCGGCCTTGCCCCGCAGGGCAAGATGGTCCAGCGGTTGCACGGCGGGGTCGGGCTGAACGGGCACGGCACTCCTGACAGGGATCGAAACGAAGGGAGCCAGGCCCAAGCGTGGCATGCCGGGTCTATCATGCCGATCTTGCCCAAGTGCAAGAATATCCGCGCCTGGCCGCGTTGCTGGCGCGCGGCCGGGCGGCCGGGCCGTTCGATCGCCTCGACTGGTTTGCCCGGCTGGCACGCCACGCCTTTGCCGGGCAGCGTGCCTTTCTGGCCGTGGCCGAGGCCGACGATGGCGCGCTGCTGGCGCTTCCGCTCGTCGCCACGCCCCACGGCCTTTCGGCGCTCGCCAACTGGTACAGCTTCTGGGCGCGCCCGCTGACCGACGCGCCTGATCGGGCCGGCACGCTGCTGGCCGCGCTGGGGCAAGCCCTGGCGCCGTGGGGCGTGCTCGATTTCGCGCCCTTGCCCGCGCGCGAAGCGGGCTGGATGGCGCATGCCCTGCGCGCGGCGGGATGGGTGGCGACGGTGGAGCCAGCCCATGTCAACCGCCATGTGACGCTCGATGGCAAGGATTTTGCCGCCTGGTGGGCCGCCCGCCCCGGCGCCTTGCGTGCCACGGTGCGACGCAAAAGCGCGCGCGGCGCGGTGCAGTGCCGCATTGCCACCGCGTTCGATCCGGCGGACTGGGCCGCCTATGAAGCCGTCTATGCCGCAAGCTGGAAACCGGCCGAGGGCGATCCAGCCTTTCTGCGCGCTTTCGCCCAAGCCGAAAGCGCGGCGGGCGCCTTGCGGCTGGGCCTGGCCACGATCGATGGCGCGCCCGTTGCCGCGCAAGTGTGGAGCATCGAGAGCGGCACGGCTTTCATCCACAAGCTGGCCCACCGGCAGGATGCGCAGGCGGCGTCGCCCGGCACGCTGCTTTCGGCCGCGCTATTTGCCCATGCGATCGACCGGGACGGCGTGACCGCGATCGATTTCGGCACAGGCGACGATCCCTACAAGGCAGACTGGATGGACGAGGCATACACGCGCTGGCGGCTGCGCGCGCATCACCGCGCCGCGTGGCGGCACTGGCCCGGGCTGCTGCGCGGCCTGGCGCGCCGGGCTGTGGGGCGAACCCTGCTTGCCCCGCCTGGCAACGATGGTTAAGGCGCCGGAAATGCCCGCATCGATCCCCGCTTCGCTCGACGCCGAACTGCGCGCGCTGATCGCCGATGTGCTGGGACTGGCCCCGGCCCGCGCCGCCGCGTTCACCGCCCGGACCCCGCTGTTCGGCGCCCTGCCCGAACTGGATTCGATGGCCGTCGCCGGGTTGCTTACCGCGCTGGAGGATCGCTTCGGCATCATTCTCGAAGACGACGAGATCGAAGGCAGCCTGCTGGAAACCTATGGAGCGCTTTTGGCCTTCGTGGCCCGCAAGCGGGGCGATGGCTGACGTCTTGCGGCCATTGCGCTGGCCCTGCCCCGGGGGCGGGGCGGACGGCGAATGGGCCTTGGCGGGCGAGGGCCAGGCGGATCGGCGCATCCTTGTCCTGCCGCCGCTGTTCGACGAAATGAACCGCACCCGCGCCTTGCTTGCCCAAACGATGCGCCAGCTTGCGGCGGCGAGCGTCGCCGCGTTCCTGCCCGATCTGCCCGGCTGCGGCGAAAGCGTGCAGGACTTCGCCGCGCAGAGCCTCAACGCCTGGCGCGCGGCCATGGCCGCGGCGGCGCGCCATTTTGCCGCCAGCCATGTGCTGGCCTTGCGCGGCGGGGCCTTGGTCGCGCCGCCCGGGCTGCCGGGATGGGCGTTGGAGCCGCTCGACGGCGATGCCGTTCTGAAACCCTTGCTGCGCGCCGCGACCCTCGCCGCGCGGGCGCGCGGCGAAAGCACGTCCAGCGCCGCGTTGCTCGAACGCGGGCGCGATCATGGCCTGATTCTGGCCGGTTATCCGTGCGGTGCGGCACTGATCGCCGGGTTGCAGGGCGCACGCAGCCAGGCCGAAGGGCAGCGCGTGGTGGCCTTTGCGGATCTCGACGTGCCGGGGCCGGCACCCTGGCTGCGGCAGGAACCTGCGCCGGCGCCGGCACTGGCCGCGGCCCTTGCCGCACGCATTCTGGCCGAGAGCGGCGCATGAACCGCGAGATCGTCACTTTTGCGTGCGGGAATCAAACGCTGTTCGGCACGCTGGATATGGGGCAGGCCAGTGGTGCCACCGGAGTGCTGATCGTTTCGGGGGGCAACGAGATCCGCAGCGGGGCCTGGGGCGGCCAGGCCTGGCTTTCGGCGGCACTGGCCCGCCAGGGGGTGCCGGCGTTCCGCTTCGACCGGCGCGGCGTGGGCGATAGCGGAGGCGAAAACCGCGGCTTTCGCCATGCCGCGCCCGATATCGCCGCCGCGCTATCTGCCTTTCGTAGCGCGGCGCCGCCGGTAAAGCGCGTGATCGCAATGGGCAATTGCGACGCCGCCAGCGCGCTGATGCTCCATGCCGGGGCGCTGCCGGGGCTCGACGGGCTGGTTCTGGCCAATCCCTGGACGGTGGATGGCGATAATGGAACGATGGCGGTCCATTCCGCCGCCGCGCTGCGCCGCCATTACCTGCGCCGCCTGGCCGACCCGCGCCAATGGTTGCGGCTGCTGGCGGGGCGGGTGGCGCTGGGCCAGCTCGCTGGCGGATTGCGCACCGCCGCCGCGCCACAGGCATCGTCGGCCCTGGCGGAAGAGATGCGCCGCGGGATTGCCAGCCATGCCGGCAAAGTCACGATCCTGCTGGCAGAGGGCGATCGTATCGCGCAGCTTTTCCGCAGCCACTGGGGCGTGGACAGCCGGGTGATCGGCCATCCCAGCGCCAGTCATTCGTTTGCCGATGCGCGCGAATGGCTGGTAGAGCAGGTTTTGCTGGCGCTGGACTGAACCCTTGCGCGCCGTGCGCAGGCTCAAGCCCGGGCGAGTTGCGCGGTGGCGAAATCCCGTTCGGCGACGAAACGTTCGGCGTCGAGCGCAGCCATGCAGCCGGTCCCTGCCGCCGTTACCGCCTGGCGATAGGTGTGATCCATCACGTCGCCGCAGGCGAACACGCCAGGAATGGCGGTCTTGGGCGTGCCGGGCTGCACCACGATATAGCCGTTTTCGTCCAGTTCCAGCTTGCCGGCGAAAAGACCGGTGGCGGGGGCGTGGCCGATGGCAACGAAAGCGCCGTCGGTTTCCACGCGGCTGCCCTGGCCGGTTACGGTATCGACCAGTTCCACCGCCTTGAGCCCGCCAGCCAGGGGATCGCCGGCAAAAGCAGCCACGGCCTTGTTCCACAAGACGCCGATCTTGGGATGCGCATGCAGGCGCTGTTGCAGGATGCGTTCGGCGCGCAAGCTGTCGCGGCGGTGGATCAAGGTCACGTGCTCGGCGTGGTTCGTCAGGTAAAGCGCTTCTTCCACGGCGGTGTTGCCGCCGCCGATCACCACCACGTTCTTGCCGCGATAGAAAAAGCCGTCGCATGTGGCGCAGGCCGAAACGCCCTTGCCGGAAAGCAGCTGCTCGCCCGGCACGCCCAGCCACTTGGCCTGCGCGCCCGTGGCGATCACCAGGGTATCGCCTTCATAGACATCGCCGCCATCGCCCGTGGCGCGGAACGGCGGACCGGCCAGATCGATATCGGTGATCGTATCCCAGATCATCCGCGTGCCGACATGTTCGGCCTGTGCCTGCATTTCCTGCATCAGCCAAGGCCCCTGGATCACGTCGCGGAAGCCGGGATAGTTTTCGACATCGGTGGTGATCGTCAATTGTCCGCCAGGCTGCAGGCCCTGCACCACGATCGGCTCCATCCCGGCGCGCGCGCCATAGATCGCGGCGGTCAATCCGGCCGGGCCGGAACCGATGATAAGCATGCGGGTCTTGTGCGTCGCCATGGAAACTCCTTCCGATGGCGGGCGAAATAGGCGTTGGGCCGGCAAAACGCCAGCCCAAGGAAAACTTCCCGGCGGGCAAGTTCACGCCTGCTGGCGCTGTACCACCCCTTCGAGGGCGCGGCTGACGACCACGGCGGCCGGGGTCGGCTTTGGCACCAGCACGCCGCCCAGCCTGCGCACGGCTTCGTCCATCCGGTCAAGATCGCCGGTGTGCAGCACGTAAGGCACGCCGCGCTGGGCAAGAGCCCGGGCCACCGGGGCGCAGGTCTGCCCATGCGACAGCGAAACGTCGAGTATGGCGGCAACGATCTCGTCGTGCTCGGCGATAGTGAGCGCCTCGGCCAGTTCCAGCGCGGTCACCGGCACGCAACCGGCATCTTCGACCGCGAATTCAAGATCGAGCAGGATCAGCGGCTCGTCATCGAGAACCAGCACCCGGCAGCCGGACGAAGGGCAGCGTATTCCGTCGGTCATATGGCCATTCATCATACGGCATCCTCGCGCAGCGGAACGCGCAACCTTGCCCTCAATCCATCCGGGTGCCAGTCGCGCATGATGTTGCCCCTCGCCATGTGCAGCATGCGGTCGACGATACTGCCGGTGGGTGCCTGTGCCTCGCCATCGGGCGGCACGACGGCCGGCCCGCCTTCTTCGATCCAGTCGATCACGATGGTCGGCGCATCGTTGTTGCCGTTCTTGTGCCAGACCACGGTGACTTTGCCGCCATCATTGCTGAGTGCGCCATGCTTGGCCGCATTGACGGCCAGCTCGTGCAGCGACAGGCCCAGCACCGAAACCGCGGAGAAATCGCTGCGCAGCCCATTGCCTTCGAACCGGAAACGGCGGCCATCCGGGTCATAGGGCGAAAGCACCGAGCGGATGGCCTGGCCCACCTCGATCGAACCGCTCGACGCTTCGTCAAGCGTGGTCTCGTAGGCACGGCCCAAAGCCTGGATGCGATCGTTGATCTCGCGCGCTTCGCTTTCGATTCCATGCGTGCGGCCGGTGAAATTGACGATGCCGCCGATCACGGCAAACATGTTCTTCATCCGGTGCGAAAGCTCGCGCGCCAGTTCCCGGGCATGGCGCTCGTCAGCGCGCGCGGCGCGCACGTCGGAAACGTCCCACTGGCTGCCGAAGTAATAGATCAGGCGGCCCTGGGGGTCATAAATGGGGCCAAGATGCAGCGCGTTCCAGAACGTCGTGCCGTCCTTGCGGTAATTGAGCAGCTCGACGACGGCCACGTCCTGGTTGGCAATGGCCTTGCGAATCCGGGCAACGGCGGATCGATCAGTGCCGGGGCCTTGCAGAAAGCGGCAATTGCGGCCGATGATCTCGTTGTCTTCGTAGCCGGTCAGCCAGCGGAACGCACGGTTGACGAAGACGATCGGCGCATCGGGCGTGTGAGGGTCGCACAGACACACCGCCATGCGGGTCTGTGCCATGGCCTGTTCGAACAGAACGCCCGAAGCCCCGGCGAACGCATCGTCGGGGTGGCTGCGAAGAAAGCGATCTGTGCTATCGTCATAGGCACTGCCCGCCTGGCTGGCGTGCTGCGGCCCCGCTGCCTGGCCGGCACCACCCGCACTGTAGCGGGGTGCACCATATCGGACTTGGGGCCGGGCACTGTCGGGCTCTCGCGCGGAAACGGCGTCGTCCGCGCTGCCTGGTGCCTGATCTGCCCTGTCATTGGACAAACGTGTAATCCCGACCTTTTGACCCCATGGCAAAGCGCCATTGCAATGGCCGGAAAATGCGCCGTGGCTCGGGTCGGTTCCCGATCCGCGAAAAATTTTTGTCTTACCCGCCGTGCCCGTCGAACCCCTGCACCAGAAACCGGATGGCACAGCCGGCCAGCACGGCCGTGCCCACCGGCAGCGCCGCTTCATCCACCACCATGCGCGTGGAATGGATGCCGCAAGCCTGCCGCCAATCGGCATCGCGCCGTGCCACGCCCAGAAAGAACATCGCGCCCGGAATCTTTTCAAGCACATAGGAGAAATCTTCTGCGCCCATGATAGGATGGTCCAGCCGGACGAACGGCGCCGGCCCCGCCAGGTCGTTGGCCACCGCCTCTCCCAGAGCAACCGCGCGCGGATCGCAGATCGTCACTGGAAAACCCTGGTGCAACGTGATCCTGGCGGTCATTTCGTGCGCAGCAGCGACATGGGTTGCACAGGTTTCGAGCAGCCCGCGCAGCCGTGCCCGGTTATGGGTCGAGAGCGTGCGCAGCGTGCCGATCAGGCGGGCGCGATCGGCAATCACGTTGTGTGCCGTGCCAGCCTCGATCCGCGCAACCGTGGCCACCACGGGATCGGCAACGGAAAACTTGCGGGTAACCATTGCCTGGATCGCGCCGACGATCTCGCAGGCCACGGGTACCGGATCGAGCGCGTCATGCGGCATCGAGGCATGGCCGCCGCGCCCTTCCACCATGATTTCGAACTGGTCGGCCGAAGCCATCAAGGCGCCGGCACGGCCCGACACCTGGCCATGCGGCTGGTTGGGCATGACGTGCAAGGCAAAAGCGGCCTGGGGCAGCGGATCGTCGAGCAAGCCATCGTCGATCATGAAGCGGGCGCCGTGGTACCCTTCCTCGCCCGGCTGGAACATGAAGCGCACGTCGCCCGGCAGGCTGGCGGCGCGCGCCGCCAGAAGCTGCACCGCGCCGGCCAGCATCGCCACGTGGGTATCGTGTCCGCAGGCGTGCATCGCGCCGGCTATGGTGGAGGCGAAATCGAGGCCGGTTTCCTCGGTCATCGGCAAGGCATCGGTATCGCCGCGCAGCAGCACGCAGCGGCGCGGCGCGCCGGCGGCAACGGCCCCGCCCCGCAACGTGGCGACAAGCCCGGTGGTCGACGGGCCCTGCGCCCATTCCAGCGGCAGATGCGCCAGGGCGGCACGTATCTTGTCGCGCGTGGCGGGGTTGTGCAGGCCCAGCTCCGGCTCTGCATGGATGGCCCGGCGCAGCGTCACGATCTGCGGCAAAAGTGTCTGTGCTGCCTCGTTAACGCCATCGAGCAAAGCCGATCTCCCCTTTGCGACGCGCCGGTGCCGCGCCGGTGATGCGCGGGCGCGGGACCGGCTGCTTGCCGGCAACGCCGGCATCATCGCGCAGAAGCGATTGCGCTGGCAAGCACTATGAGGCAACGTGACGGTGAATGACGCTGTCGCGCCGCCCCCAATTCTGGTCCGTCCGGGGCCTGCAGACGCGTGGCGCGGCCACGCGTTATGCGATCGGCATCGGCCTCTTTGCCGTCGCGCTAGTGTTACGCCTCGCCACCGATGCGCTTTTTCCCCCGGGCTTTCCCTATCTCACGTTTTTCCCCGCGGTGATCGTGGCAACGTTCATGGCCGGCCGCGGGCCGGGCATCGTCTGCGGCATATTGAGCGGGTTTGCCGCATGGTATTTCTTCGTGCCGCCCGTTTTCAGCCTGGCCTTCAACGCTCAGGTGGCCACCGCGACGCTGTTCTATGCCGGCGTGGTGGCGGTCGATGTCGTCCTGATCGACGGCCTCGTTCGCCGCCAGCGCCAGCTTGAGGAAAACGAAGCGCGCCTGGCCGAAATGGCCGACCACCAAGCATTGCTGTTCAAGGAATTGCAGCACCGCGTGGCCAACAACCTGGCCTCGATCGCCTCGATGCTGCGGCTGCAGCGGCGCCAGATCGAACGCAATCCGGCACTGGCCCTGCAGCTGATAGACCGCGCCGACCAGCGCATCGAAATGATGGGCCGCGTCCATCGCCAGCTTTACGATCCGGCGGCGCAGAACAAGCCGCTGGCCGAGATTCTGGAACACGCCGTGGACCAGACGCGGGCCATGGCGGGTTCCGACAAAGTCGATGTCAGGCTGGTGGTGGACGACATACGCCTGGAAGTCGGGCGCCTGCTGACGCTGGTGCTGTTGCTGACCGAACTGCTGGCCAACAGTTTCAAGCATGCCTTCGCCCCGGGCGAGCCGGGCCGGATCGAAGTGCGCCTGGAACGCACGGAAAGCGACATGCTGTGCCTGACGGTAGCCGACAACGGCCGCGGCCTGCCTGCACCGCTGCCCGCCGACGAACCGGGCGCCACTGCGCCCCGGGTGCGGCGCGGGCTTGGCACGGCCATTATCGCCGGGCTGGTTTCCCAGCTTGGCGGCAGCCACCGCACGCGCAACGCCCATGTCGAAAGCTTGGGTCACCAGCGCCGCCGGGCCGGCGTGATCACGACGGTGCTGTTTCCCGCACGGATCGATCTGCCGGCCTGACCCGGCTGCGCATCGCAGCACCCCGAAGGCGCCGCCCAGCCGCTTGCCGAAGCCATCCGCGCCTTGTAGAGCGCGGGCGATTTTCGCTGTTTTGCCAAACGTTCCGTCTCGCGCAAGGACCCACAGATGGCCGCCCAATACGCCTACGTCATGAAGAACATGACGAAAACTTTCCCCGGCGCGCAAAAGCCGGTGCTCAACAACATCAATCTGCAATTCTATCAGGGCGCCAAGATCGGTATCGTCGGCCCCAACGGCGCGGGCAAGTCCACGCTGATGAAGATCATGGGCGGCATCGACAAGGACTTCACGGGCGAAGCCTGGCCGGGGGAAAACATCACCGTCGGCTATCTGCCGCAGGAGCCGCAGCTCGACCCGACCAAGACGGTGCTGGAAAACGTCAAGGACGGCGCCCGCGAAGTGGCCGACCTGGTGGACCGGTTCAACGAAATTTCCAACATCATGGCCGATCCGCCCGAAGATGCGGATTTCGACGCGCTGATGGAGGAAATGGGCGAACTGCAGGGCAAGATCGACGCGGTCGACGGCTGGACTCTGGACAACCAGCTGGAAATCGCCATGGAAGCACTGCGCTGCCCGCCCGGCGACTGGTCGGTCGAAAGCCTCTCGGGCGGTGAAAAGCGCCGTATCGCGTTGACCCGCCTGCTGATCCAGAAGCCGTCGATCCTGCTGCTCGACGAACCGACCAACCACCTCGACGCCGAAAGCGTCGAATGGCTCGAAAACCATCTCAAGGAATATGCCGGCGCGGTGCTGATGATCACCCACGACCGCTATTTCCTCGACAACGTCGTGGGCTGGATTCTCGAACTCGATCGCGGCAAGTACTTCCCTTACGAAGGCAACTATTCCACCTATCTGGAAAAGAAAGCCAAGCGCCTGGAGCAGGAGGACCGCGAGGCCACCGGCCGCCAGAAGGCGATCAACGACGAACTCGAATGGATCCGGGCCGGCACCAAGGGCCGCCAGACCAAGTCGAAATCGCGCATCAAGCGGTTCGAGGAACTGGTTGCCGGCCAGGAAAACCGCTCGCCCGGCAAAGCGCAGATCGTGATCCAGGTGCCCGAGCGGCTGGGCGGCAAAGTGATCGAGGCCAAGAACATCTCCAAGGCCTATGGCGACAAGCTGTTGTTCGAAAACCTCTCGTTCATGCTGCCCCCGGGAGGCATCGTGGGCGTGATCGGCCCCAACGGCGCGGGCAAATCCACGCTGTTCAAGCTGATCACCGGCCAGGAACAGCCTGATAGCGGGGAGATCGAGATCGGCTCCACCGTGCGCCTGGGCTATGTCGACCAGAGCCGCGATCACCTGGACCCGAGCAAGAACGTGTGGCAGGAAATTTCCGACGGGCTGGACTATATGAAAGTCAACGGGTTCGACACCTCGACCCGGGCCTACGTCGGCGCTTTCAATTTCAAGGGCCAGGATCAGCAGAAGAACGTCGGCAAGCTTTCGGGCGGCGAACGCAACCGCGTGCACATGGCCAAGATGCTGAAAACCGGCGGCAACGTTCTGCTGCTTGACGAGCCGACCAACGACCTCGACGTCGAAACGCTGGCCGCGCTCGAGGAAGCCATCGAAAACTTCGCCGGCTGCGCCGTGGTGATCAGCCACGACCGTTTCTTCCTTGATCGCCTGGCGACCCACATCCTGGCTTTCGAAGGCAACAGCCACGTCGAATGGTTCGAAGGCAACTTTGCCATGTACGAGGAAGACAAGCGCCGGCGCCTGGGCGATGCGGCCGACCGGCCTACGCGCCTGGCATACAAGAAGCTGACGCGCTGAGTAGCAACCCCACCCCTTTCCGAACGGAAGGGGGTGAGGACTGGATCGGAACGAGGCCGGCGCGACCGTCAGAATATCAGGGCGTCAGGGCGCTACCCAACCCCCTTCCCAACCCTGCGCCCTGCGCACGAAACGGGCCCGGCGCCCGCCTTGGGCATCGAGCCTCAGCCAGTCGAGCGTTTCCGGCTCGATCAGCAGGACCGCGAAAGCATCGCGCCCTGCCTCGGTCTCGGCCAGGGTCGGGCGGCGGCCCAGCAGATCGTCCGGTAGCGCGCTGCCGGGGCCGGCAAGGGGTGCTCCCGGCCCGGCCTGGGCCAGGTAGCAGCGGCGGCTGAACGGGGCGGCCGCCTCCCATGCCGCATCGGGCACCGGCCCGGTACGCGCGATTCGCGCCCGCCCGGCGAGGCGCAACTGCACCCGTGCCTGCGGGTCATAAGCCAGCACGCCGGCACGGCCGTGGGCCGCGATCGTGGCCACTTTCGGGCTGCGGGCATCGGTGTGAAACCGCACGGCAGCCAGCCCCGGCGAAACGGCTCGCAGCACCATGATGCGCATTTCCCCATCAGGCGTGCCGATCACCGGGCAATGCATCGCGGCCTGGCGATCGGTAACCGCCGCTGCCAGCCGCGCCTGGGCATCGGCGAGCACGTGTTGGAGGCTGTCCTCGACATCGGATTGATACGGCATGGGCCAGGGTATCAAGATGAACATCGGGCTATCAACCCGGTTCAGCGACGCGACAGCGGACAACATTTAGAAATATGTGCATGCGATGGTAAATCTCACGCTGTCGCCGCGATTTTTTTGAGACCCCTTTGGACGCGAGGAGACGGCCATGGCCGCCATCAGCAAATGGAAATCGACGATCGGCGTGGCGCTGGCCGTCACGACCCTGGCCACCGCGCTGCCGTCAGGTGCTTTTGCACAGGAGCGGGGCGAACGGCGTGGCGGCGAAAACCGTGGTGAAAACCGGGGGGGTGGCTTCCCTGGTGGTGGCCAGCCGCGCGGCGGCGGCTTTCCCGGCGGCGGGCAGGCGCGCCCGGTCGCCCCCCCGCCCCAGGCGCAGATCCCCGCCCCGCGCGGACCGCAACCTGGCTGGCAGGGCGGCAATCGCGGCCCGTGGCAACCGGGTTGGAATGGCAATGGCGGGCCGGGTCAGCCAGGATGGAACCGTGGCCCCGGCCAGCCCGGCTGGGGTGACAACCGTGGTCCCGGCCAACCCGGCTGGAACGGCAACCGCGGCCCCGGCCAGCCCGGCTGGGGTGACAACCGGGGTCCTGGCCAGCCCGGCTGGAATGGTAATCGCGGCCCCGGCCAACCCGGCTGGAACGGCAACCGCGGCCCCGGCCAACCCGGCTGGAGCGATAACCGTGGCCCTGGTCAGCCAGGCTGGAATGGTAACCGCGGCCCCGGCCAACCCGGCTGGAACGGCAACCGCGGCCCTGGTCAGCCAGGCTGGGGCGATAACCGCGGCCCTGGCCGGCCGGGCTGGGGCAATAATGGCTGGGGCGGCCGCCCCGGATGGGGCGACAACCGCGGCGGCTGGCGCAACGACTGGCGCCAGGATCCCAGGTTCGACTGGCGCGGGTGGCGTGCGGGTCATCGCGATCTGTTCCGTGGCCCCGGGTACTTTCCGCCCATACCGGGCTTTGGCTACAACCGCCTGAGCGCTGGCCTCTATCTTGGCGTGCCGTTCTTTGCCCAGCAGTTCTGGATCACCGATCCCTGGGCCTACCGCTTGCCGCCGGCCTATCCCCCGTTCCAGTGGGTGCGTTATTTCAACGACGTCGTGCTCGTGGATACTTACACCGGCCAGGTCGTCGACGTTATCTACAATTTCTTCTGGTAAGACGCGGCGGGCTGACCCCGTCCGGGTTGGCCGCCCCCCCCCGACAAACACGGTGCGCGCGCCCAAGCCGGCGGCGCACCGCGTTTGTGCAAAAATCAAATCGCGCCGATGGCGACCAGAATCTTGCGCATCATGGCGACGCCGTCTGCCGTCAGCCTGACGTAGCGACGGCGCAGATCGCCGCTGTCGGCCTGGCGATAAAGCACGCCCTCGCTTTCGAGCCGCGCAATCCAGCGCAGGATCGTGGTGGAAGGAACGCCCGCTTCCAGACAGACGCTGGAAACCTGCAGGTCCACGCCCTGTTTGTAGGCAATGAACAGGTCGAGCAGAATGTCCCATGCCGGCTCTCCGAACAATCCCCTGATGGGCGTTGCGCTGTCGCGACGGCGGCGCAGCGCGTAGAGGGCCTTGGCAATGCGGAAAGCTTCCGCCTCGACATCGAATACGGCATCCAAGGGAACGCGATCTCCCAGTTCAGAAACGGCATTGCTGTCGAACGGGCGCGCCAGCGTAAGAGAAACAGGGCAATTCGAATACCGTGACGTTCGCAGGGCCTGGCATTTCCGCCTCTGGTCCGATCCGCGAAACGTTTTCGAATTAACTATATCTCGCAATGCCCCCTTATCGACATTATTTCGCAAGAATTATCAATGATTTCAGTCCGAAGTGGACTAAAACCCGGATGATGAAACTTCTGCTGCGACCGGCGCGCCTGCCCGATGACGGCTTGCCGCGTCCGGGGCCTTGCTTCATGACGATCAGACTATGGTTTTGTTCCGTTCCGACCGTGATCCCGACGTTGCCGATCTCAAACGCATCGGCAACCAGGTCCGCACGCGACTCGATGCCGATCCGGCCGCTTACCGCATCCCCGTCGAAGGGTTGGAAATCTATGCCGTAGGCGAATTCTTCACCCGCGCGGAATGCGAACGGCTGATCGGCGTGGTCGACGCGGTGGCGCGGCCATCGGACAGTTACAGCAACGACGGCGGCCGCACGAGCTATAGCGGCGACGTCGATCCCCGCGATCCCTTCATCCGTATGCTGCAACGGCGGATAGACGATCTGGTGGGCATCGATCCCCGCTTTGGCGAAACCATTCAGGGCCAGCGTTACCAGCCGGGCCAGGAGTTCAAGGCGCATTTCGATCATTTCCGCCCTTCCGACCCGATGTGGGCCGAGGAAATGCGCAACGGCGGCCAGCGCAGCTGGACGGCGATGGCCTATCTCAACGCGGTCGACGACGGCGGCTCCACCGATTTCCCGAAAGTGCACCTGTCCGTTCCGCCGCAGCAGGGCGCCCTGCTGATCTGGAACAACATGACGGCCGAGGGCCGGCCCAATCCCAACAGCCTGCATGCCGGCCGCCCGGTAATCGCGGGCGTGAAGTATGTATTGACCAAGTGGTATCGGTCACGCCCATGGAATTGACAGCGGCGGTACGCCTGGCCTGTCTGCTTTGCCTTGCACTGCTTGCCACCCCGGCCCTTGCCAGGGCCGACGCCGTCGAGCCGTCTCCGGCACGCGCGCAAGAGGCTTCGCCGGCCGCGAATGCCATGCTCGACACGCTGCTGGCGCAAGACGATGCCGCGCGCCGCGCGCTCGACCCGATCGATGCCCTGGAACGGGGCGAGCCAGTGAGCGGCAGCCAGTTCCGCCTGGTTCTCGATCCGGCGCTGTTGACCATGCAGCGCCAGCGCAACGCCGCGGCGCGCGACGCGCTGGCGCGGATCGATCGCCGCGCGCTTGACGCGCCGCATCGTATCTCTGCCCAGGCCTATGCGGCGCTTCTCGACGACGAAAGCACGATGCTGTCGCCGGCGGTGGCAGACATGCTGGCGATGATGCCGCTCAATCCGGTGGGCGGCCTGCAGGTCGAATATCCCGGCCTCGCCTCGGCAGGTGGCCCTGCCCCTCTGGAAACCGCGGCCGATCATGCCGCCAACCTGGCGCGCGACCGCGCCCTGCCGCATGTCTTTGCCCAGGCCATGGCCGGTTATCGTCGGGGCCTGGCGCGTGGCATCACCAGCCCCCGCCCGGTTGTCGAAACGCTGATCCGGCAGATCGACGCGCTGCTGGCCCGGCCACCCGAACGATCGTTGTTCATGAGCCCGGCCGAACAGCCGGGCGACACGGCGCCGGCCAGCCGCCTCGCGCGCAAATCCGCCCTGCTGGCGCGCAGCCGCCTGCGCGCCGAATATCGTGCCGCCACGGTGGAAGCGGTCTATCCCGCCTATCGCGCCCTGCGCGCGTTCCTGGCCAACGAATATCTGCCCGCCGCCCGCACCAGCGTGGGGCTCGGCGCGCTGCCGGGCGGCACGGCGCTCTATCGCGCGCTGCTGCGTCATCACACCACGCTCGATCTCGATCCCGCGCACGTCCATGCGCTGGGCCTGTCGGAAGTGGCGCGCATCCAGCGAGACATGGAGGCGGTCAAAACCCGGCTGGGCTTCGCCGGCCCGTTGCGCACGTTCTTCGACACGCTCCGGATCGACCCGCGCTATCACCCGCGCACGGCCGAAGACCTTGCCGCCGGTTATCGGCAGGTCGCGCAAATCGTATCGGCACAGGCCCCGCGCTTCTTCGTTTCCCTACCGCGGACGCCGCTGACGATCGTGCCGCACCCGGCCTATCGCGCGCGGTTCGAGGCAGGCGGCAGCTACAGCCCCGGCACGGCCGACGGAACGCGGCCCGGCGTTTTCTATTTCAACACGTTCGATCTCAAAAGCCGGTTCCTGACCGGCGTTGCCACGCTCTATCTGCACGAAGGCGCCCCGGGGCATCATTTCCAGATCAGCCTGGCCCAGGAGAATGCGAGCCTGCCCGATTTCCAGCGTTATGGCGGCAACACCGCCTATGTGGAAGGCTGGGCCCTCTATGCCGAAACGCTGGGCTATCCCATGGGCATCTATGCCGATCCGATGCAGCATTGGGGCACGCTGGACGACGAGATGCTGCGCGCGATGCGTCTGGTGGTCGATACCGGCCTGCATAGCCAGGGGTGGACCCGCGCGCAGGCGCTGGACTATATGCTGTCCAATTCGGGCATGGGGCGCAGCGACGCCCAGGCCGAAGTGGATCGCTACATCGCCGATCCCGGCCAGGCGGTGGCTTACAAGATCGGCGCCCTGACTATCCAGCGCCTGCGCGACGAAGCGCAAACCCGCCTCGGCCCGCGCTTCGATCTGCGCGCGTTCCATGCCCAGGTGCTGGGCAGCGGCGCGCTGCCCCTGCCGGTGCTGGACGCCAAGGTGCACGGCTGGATCGCGGAACAGACGGCGCGGTAGTGGGCGCAGAGGGCGACTTCGGAAACGCAGATCACGGTCCCTTCGCGTTTCGATGGCGCATTTCAAGTCGCATCAATCGCGCGCGCGGCCCGTCGGGTTCCACCTCGATTTTACATAAACTTTATGGGCAAGCTCGGCTTCCCCATGGAATCTTTATGCCAAGCTGTCGCACCTGAACTCCAGCAATTGTCGTGCTGGAGCCCCCCCATGTCGTGGTACCCTGATCGGTTCGGCCTGAAGAGACACCCCTGGGTGGCGGGCTTCGCCTGCCGAACCCTTGGCTTTGTGCTTCTTGGGCTATGCACGAAGCTCGCACTGCTGGTGCACGTTCTGATAGCAACGCCGCGCCCGCATCCGGTCAGCGCTGTGGCGTTCCTTGTCTGTCTGGCAAGCGTCGTCCTTCTTGCGTGCGGCCTTGCCCTCACGCTCGAAGGCGCTGGCCTGTTGCGCCACGAACCCATCCCTCCCCGCAGCTTCCGGCACTGAAGGACGCCATGATGCCCGACCTCTTGTGGCTAGCCCTGCTGGGTGCGCTGTTTCTCGTAACCCTGGCTTTCGTTCGCCTTTGTGAGAAAGCCTGAGGAGACTTTGATGACGCTGTCCCTGGCACTCGCCGGCCTGACCGGCGCGCTTCTGCTTGTCTACCTTCTCGTCGTTCTCATGCGGCCGGAGCGGTTCTGAAGGACTTTCATGATGACCATCGCAGGCTGGACCCTGATCGTTCTCTTCACTGCTGTGACCGTTGCCCTGGCAAAACCGGTCGGCAGCTACCTGTTTGCCCTTTACGAAGGACGAGCGACGTTTGCGCATCGCATGCTTGGCCCGGTAGAGCGCGGCTTCTACCGCCTTGCCGGCATAAGGCCCGACGCCGAACAGACGTGGCGCGGTTATGCCTTGCACATGCTGCTTTTCCAGCTCGTTCTGACGGTGCTCACCTATGCGCTGCTGCGGCTGCAGGCGGTATTGCCGCTCAATCCACGCGGGCTGACCGGTCTGAGCAGCGATGGCGCGATGAACACGGCCGTCGCCTTCGTCACCAACACCAACTGGCAATGGTATGCCGGCGAAAGCACGCTCAGCAACTTCAGCCAGATGATGGCGCTTGCCATTCACAATTTCCTGTCTGCCGCAACCGGCATCGCCATTGCCTTCGCGCTGTTTCGCGGCTTTGCCCGGCGTGAAGCTGCCACGATCGGGAATTTCTGGGCGGACTGCACCCGCATCACGCTCTATCTGCTGCTTCCCGCCTGCGTGGTCTATGCCTTGTTCCTTACGGCGAGCGGCGTGCCGCAGACCCTTGCATCCAGCATCGATCTGACCACGCTCGAGGGTGTCAGACAGACGCTGGTGCTCGGCCCCGTGGCGAGCCAGGAAGCGATCAAGATGCTCGGCACCAACGGAGGCGGCTTCTTCAATGCCAACAGCGCGCATCCGTTCGAGAACCCTACCGCGCTCACCAACCTGGTCCAGATGCTGTCGATCTTCGCGATCGGGTCGGGCCTCACCTGGTGTTTCGGCAAGGCTGTCGGCAACACCCGCCAGGGCTGGGCGATTCTCGCGGCCATGATGGTCCTCTTTCTTGCCGGCGCAGGCATCACCTACTGGCAGGAGGCGGCGGGCAACCCCGTGCTGCATCACCTCGGCGTCGCCGGCGGCAACATGGAAGGCAAGGACGTTCGCTTCGGCATTGCGGCCAGCGCCCTGTTCGCGGTGGTGACCACTGCCGCCTCGTGCGGCGCGGTGAACGCCATGCATGACAGCTTCACCGCTTTGGGCGGCCTTATTCCCCTATTCAACATTCAGCTTGGCGAGATCGTCGTCGGTGGCGTCGGCGCAGGCATCTACGGCTTCCTGCTGTTCGCGATGCTGGCGGTCTTCGTTGCCGGCCTCATGGTCGGCCGCACGCCGGAGTACGTCGGCAAGAAGATCGAAGCCCGCGAAGTCAAGCTCGCCGTACTGGCAATCGCGGTGCTGCCTTTGTGCATTCTCGGCTTCACCGCGCTGAGTGCAGTCCTGCCGTCGGGCCTCGCAGGCCCCCTGAACAAGGGTCCGCACGGCTTTACCGAAATCCTCTATGCCTTCTCCTCCGGCACGGGAAACAACGGTTCGGCATTTGCCGGCCTTACCGCGGGGACGCCCTGGTACAACGGCCTGCTGACGGTGGCGATGTGGATCGGCCGGTTTTTCATGATCGTGCCTGCGCTGGCCATCGCCGGCAGCCTTGCCGGCAAGCGGTACACGCCGGAAACCGCCGGCTCGTTTCCGACGACGGGACCACTGTGGATCGGCCTTCTGGTCGGCATCATCCTGATCGTCGGCGGCCTGACGTTCCTGCCCAGTCTCGTGCTCGGCCCGGTCGCGGACCACTTCGCCACGATCTCGGGCCAGCTGTTCTGAGGAAAGTTTCCATGACAACCGCATCTTCGATGTTTTCAGCCAGCCTGGTCGCGCCCGCCGCGCGCGAAGCGTTCGCCAAGCTGAGCCCGCGTGAACTCGTGCGCAATCCGGTGCTGTTCACGACGGCGGTGGTCGCATTGCTCCTGACCGTGCTGCTGGTCATCGGCGACGAGCCGCTGCCTTTCGGCTTCCAGGCGCAACTGATCGTATGGCTGTGGCTTACCGTGCTGTTCGGCACCTTTGCCGAAGCCCTCGCCGAAGGACGCGGACGGGCCCAGGCCGCCTCGCTGCACGCGACCAAGAGCGACCTCGTCGCCCGCCTGCCCGATGGCCGCACCGTTGCGGCCTCGCATCTGCGACGCGGCGATGAAGTGCTGGTCGAAACGGGCGATCTCATTCCTGCCGATGGCGAAGTCATCGCCGGCGTTGCATCGGTCAACGAAGCGGCGATCACGGGCGAGAGCGCTCCGGTCATCCGCGAGGCGGGCGGCGATCGCTCGGCCGTCACCGCCGGAACGCGGGTTATCTCCGACTGGATTCGCGTTCGCGTCACCCAGGAGCCGGGCCGGGGCTTTCTCGACCGGATGATCGCCCTGGTCGAAGGGGCTGAGCGGCAGAAGACGCCGAACGAGATCGCGCTGACGATCCTGCTGGTCGGTCTGACGATCATCTTCCTGATTGCCGTCGCAACGATTCCCGCTTTTGCGAGCTATGCCGGCGGTGCGATTCCGGTGGCGGTCCTTGCCGCACTGCTGATCACGCTCATTCCCACGACGATCGCCGCGCTGCTTTCGGCGATCGGCATTGCCGGCATGGATCGGCTCGTGCGTTTCAACGTGCTGGCGAAGTCGGGTCGTGCGGTCGAAGCCGCCGGTGACGTCGACGTTCTCCTGCTCGACAAGACCGGCACGATCACGATCGGCGATCGCCAGGCGGCGGAATTCCGGCCGGTGAACGATGTTCAGGCGATTACGCTTGCCGAATCGGCACTGCTTGCCAGTCTCGCTGACGAGACGCCCGAAGGACGCTCCATCGTGGTGCTCGCGCGCGAACGGTTTGGGATCGCCATGGCCGGGCTTCCCGAAGACGCCGAAGTCATACCCTTCACGGCGCAGACCCGTCTCTCCGGCCTTCGGACACGGCAGGACCTGGTGCAGAAAGGCGCGGTCGACGCTATCCTTCGTGCAAACCCCGAAGCCGCGGGGAGCGCTTCGGCAGCTGAACTAAGGCGCATTTCCGAAGACATCGCGCGTTCGGGCCAGACGCCTCTTGCCGTCGCGCTCAATGGCAGATTGCTTGGCGTCATCGCGCTCAAGGACGTGATCAAGGCCGGGGTGCGGGAGCGGTTTGCCGAACTGCGCCGCATGGGCATCCGGACCGTGATGATCACCGGCGACAATCCGCTCACCGCCGCGGCGATCGCGGCCGAGGCCGGCGTCGATGACTTCCTTGCGGAAGCCACCCCTGAAGACAAGCTCGCGCTCATCCGCAAGGAACAGCAGGGCGGCAAGCTGGTGGCGATGTGCGGCGACGGCACCAACGACGCACCGGCGCTTGCCCAGGCCGATGTCGGCGTTGCGATGAACACGGGCACGCAGGCGGCGCGGGAGGCGGGCAATATGGTCGACCTCGACAGCGACCCGACGAAGCTGATCGAGATCGTGGGTCTCGGCAAGCAGTTGCTGATGACCCGCGGGGCACTGACGACTTTCTCGGTCGCGAACGACGTTGCCAAATACTTTGCCATTATTCCGGCGATGTTCGTGGCCCTCTATCCCGGCCTCGGCAAGCTGAACGTGATGGGCCTTGCGTCGCCGGAAAGCGCGATCCTTTCGGCGATCATCTTCAACGCCCTGATCATTCCCGCGCTGGTGCCGCTTGCCTTGCGCGGGGTGACCTACCGCCCGATGGCAGCGGGACCGCTGCTCGCGCGCAATCTTGCGATCTATGGCCTCGGGGGCCTTGTCGCTCCCTTTGCCGGCATCAAGGCGATCGACCTCGTGATCACCGGCCTCCACCTCGCCTGAGGATAACAGAATGTTCAAGGATCTTGTCTCTGCCCTGCGCCCGGCGCTCGTCCTGACCGTCCTTTTCGCGCTCCTGCTCGGGATCGCCTACCCGCTCGCACTTACCGCTGCCGCGCAGGTCCTGTTTCCCGGTGCCGCCAACGGCAGCCTGATCGAGCGCAACGGACGAGCCATCGGCTCGTCGCTCATCGGCCAGGCATTTGCCAGCGAGCGCTATTTTCACGGCCGTCCGTCCGCCGCCGGCAAGGGTTACGACGCGACCGCTTCGGCAGGTTCGAACCTCGGGCCGGCAAGCCAGGCCCTTTCCGATCGCGTGCAAGCCGACGTGGCTGCGCTGCGGACTTCACCGGGTGTCTCTGTTCCGCCTGACCTGGTGACCACTTCTGCCTCGGGACTTGATCCTCACATCAGTCCCGAGGCAGCCTTTTTCCAGGTTGCGCGCGTCGCAAGAGCGCGCGGACTTGGCGAGGCGCCGGTCCGGGCGCTCGTCGCCGGTCATGTCGAAAGCCCCCTCGCCGGCTTCCTGGGAGAGCCGCGCGTCAACGTCCTGGAACTCAATCTTGCACTCGACAGCCTGCCACCGCCCGGCGCACAACGGCAGCGATGAACGAAACGCGGCCTGATCCCGATGCCCTTTTGCGCAGCACCGTGCGCGATGGGAAAGGCCGTCTCAAAGTCTTTCTCGGTGCCGCGCCAGGTGTGGGCAAGACATACGAGATGCTGAGCGACGGCGCATCGCGGCGCGAGGCGGGTGTCGATGTCGTCATAGGCATTGTCGAGACTCATGGCCGCAGGGATACGCAGGCCAAGGTTCATGGCTTCGAGATCGTTCCCCGCCGCAAGGTCGCCTACGAGGGGCACCAGCTGGACGAGATGGACATCGATGCCATTCTCGTCCGACGGCCCCAGCTTGTCCTGGTCGACGAGCTCGCTCACACCAACGCGCCCGGAAGCCGCCACGACAAACGCTATCAGGATGTCGAGGAACTGCTCGAGGCCGGGATCGATGTCTATTCGACGCTCAATATCCAGCATCTCGAAAGCCTGAACGATCTGGTCGCGTCCTTTACCAGGGTACGCGTTCGGAAGACGCTGCCCGATCGGGTAATCGAGAGCGCCGATCTGGAAATCGTGGATATTCCGCCGGACGAACTGATCGAGCGGCTGCGCCAGGGCAAGGTCTACGTGCCCGACGAAGCGACGCGCGCGCTCACGCACTATTTCTCCAAGTCCAACCTTTCAGCCCTGCGCGAGCTTGCGCTGCGCCGGGCAGCGCAGGCGGTCGATGCCCAGATGCTCGACTACATGCGCGCCAATGCCGTGGCCGGCACCTTCGCGGTCAGCGACCGTCTGCTGGTTGCGATCAGCGAACAGCCCGGTGCGGCTGAGCTGGTCAGAGCTGCCAAGCGGCTTGCCGATGCCTTGCGCGCATCGTGGTCGGTCGTACACATCGAGACACCCCGCGCGATCACTTTCACCCCTGCAGAAAACAGCCAGCTTGCCGAAACGATGCACCTTGCAACCCAGCTTGGAGCCGAAGTGGCAAGCGTACCGGCCGAGACCGTGTTCGAAGGTCTCAGGCGCTATGCTTCCGACATGCGCGCTACCCAGCTGATCGTTGGCAAGTCGATGCGTTCGCGCTGGTTCGAGCTGCGTCACGGTTCGATCGTCGACCGGCTCGTGCGCGAGACCCCGGACCTTGCGGTCCACGTGCTGCCGCTTGGCATGGCCGGCGCAGACCATCGGCGGCTGCGCCGCACGCGGCCCGAAGGTGCCTGGGGCAGCCTTGCAGGATACCTCGTCTCGCTGGGGCTCACAGGCCTGGTCACGCTCGGCGGGGTGGCAATCTTTACGCGGGGCAACATCACCAATGTCGGCTTGCTGTTCCTGCTGCCCGTGCTGGTGGCGGCGACGCGATATGGTTTGCGCACCGCGGTCGTCACGGGGCTTGTTTCCTCGCTCGCCTATAATTTCTTCTTCATTCCGCCCACGCTGACTTTCACGATCCAGGATCCGCAGAACATCGTCACCGTGCTCGTGCTCCTGGGCGTGGCGGTGGCGGCCAGCCAGCTTGCCGCACGCGTGCGCGACCAGGCGCTGCTGGCGCGGGAGAGCTCGGCCCAGAACAGCGCGCTTGCAGGCTTCGCACGCAAGCTTACCGGGATCAGCAGCGTGGACGAGCTGGCCCGGGTCATCTCCAGCGAGATCGGCCGCTTGTTCGAAGCCAATGCCGCCGTGCTGATGCCTCGCGGCGATCAGCTGGCTCTGCGCGCGTCGGTGCCACCCGGTTGCCGGCTCGAAACGCTCGACAGCGCCGCGGCGCAATGGTGTTTTTCCCACAATAAGCCTGCGGGAATGGGCTCGGACACGCTGACGGCATCCGAATGGCTGTTCTATCCGCTCGGTTCGTCCGAAAAGGTCCTTGCCGTGTTCGGTCTGTCACGGCCGGATGCAAGCGCAGCGGTAAGGTCGGACCAGTTGCCGCTGCTCATGAGCCTGCTCGATCAGGCGGGCCTTGCGCTCGAGCGCATGATGCTCGAAGGGGAAATGCAGGCACTTGCCCAGGTGCGCGAGCGGGACCGGCTGCGTCATGCGCTGCTTTCGTCCGTCAGTCATGATTTGCGCACGCCACTCACCACCATTCTCGGAAATCTCAAGGAGATCCGGGCGCTTTCCGGCGAGCAGGACGTGCAGTTGACCGAGATCAGGGCCGAGGCGGAGAGGCTTCATCGCTTTGTCGCCAATCTGCTCGACATGGTGCGGATAGAGGCGGGATCACTGCGCCAGTCCACCGTCCCGGTCGATCTGTCCGAAGCCGTCGGAAGCGCGCTGCACGACCTCAAAGCGATGCTGCGGCAGCATCCGGTCAATGTCGCGCTGCCGGCAGACCTGCCACTCGTCATGGCCGATCCGCAGCTGTTCCATCATTGCCTGATCAATCTGATCGAGAACGCGGCCAAACATGGTAACGAAGGCGCGCCTATCGCCATCACCGCCCGGTATGACCGAAGGGAGATAGCGTTGATCATCGAGGATGAGGGTCCAGGTATCCCGCCGGGGCAGGAGCTGCGCATCTTCGACACCTTTTCCCGCATCGAAGGCTCGGATCGTGGCGGAGGTACCGGGCTTGGCCTCGCCATCGTCAAAGGCTTCGCCGAGGCCATGGGCCTTGATGTTGCAGCGGCAAACCGCCGAGACGGCATGGGAGCGTCTTTCGTCATCCGCTTTCCGGCCGGCCAGCTGAAGGAACTGCCAGCGCTATGATGCATCGACCGACGGTTCTGGTCGTGGACGACGAACTTGCCATTCGGCGCCTGTTGCGTTCGGGTCTTGCCCGTACCGACAATCGTGTCGTCGAGGCGGGCACGGCCAGGGAAGCTATGTCTTCGATCGAGATCGACAAGCCCGATGTCGTACTCCTTGATCTTGGTCTTCCCGACCGTGATGGTCTGGAGCTCATTCCGGTGCTCAAGCGATCAGGCAGCGCGGTCATCGTGATCTCTGCGCGTGACGCAACCGAGGAAAAGGTCGCCGCTCTTGATCTCGGCGCCGACGATTACATCTCCAAGCCCTTCGACAATGACGAAGTCCTGGCGCGCATCCGGGCGGCTTTGCGGCACCGCCAGGCCCGGGAAATCGCCACGCCGGTCCTGCGGCATGGCGATATCGAAATCGACCTTGATGCGCGGGTCGTTCGTAAGGAAGGCCGGCAAATTCACCTGACGCCGAAGGAGTACAGCTTCGTTGCCGAACTCGGCAAATCGCCTGGGCGCGTCGTAACCCATGCCCAGATGCTTCGCTCCGTCTGGGGCAAGGGGCACGAATCCGATGTCGAGTACCTGCGCGTGGCGGCACGGGCAATACGGCTCAAACTGGAGAACGACCCCTCGCAGCCATCGCTGATCCTCAATGAGCCGGGAATTGGCTACCGCCTGATCTGCGACACGTGAGCAGCAAGGTTCGGTGAAAACGCGTCTTTTGGCAAAGACATCGCTGTAATAACCAATATGTGCTGACAGCAGGTTACGGCAAGGGTTGGCATCCGCTGTCATGCAAACGAACGGTTTGAATTGGTCGGCAAAGGCCGGTTCTCAGCTCAGCGGGGTAATTGCCGCTGGCGGCCGACAGGCCTTGGATCCGCAGTTCCTAACACGACCACAATGTGGTTGTTGTCTTCGGGCTGTAGTGCTCGTTTGCCATGTCCGTGCCCATGCTGAGGATCGTATTGGTCACCATCGGATCACTGGGCGATCTGCATCCTTTCATCGCGATGGGTCTGGCGTTGAAGCAGTGTGGCCACAGCGTCGTGCTCGCGGTTCCCGAGGACCATGTCGCCAAGGTCCATGCAGCTGGTCTCGAGGGGCAAGCGATCCTACCCTCCTTCGAAACGATCAGACAGCGCATGGGTGTTTCCGATCGCGACGCTGTGGCGCGGGTCATGAGCGATCAGAAGTTCCTTATGGAGCAAGTGCTGATGCCCTCGGTGGCCGACAGCGTTGTCGCACTCGACTCCTTGCTCGATCCGGCCGATCTTGTGGTCGCTTCGCTGTTCGCCTTCGCGGCCAGCATCGCAGCGGAAAAGCACGGCCTGCCGCTGGTCAATGTCGTGCTTCAACCGATGACCCTCTTTTCCAAAGACGATCCACCCCGAACCCCGCAGTTCAGGATCTTGGCCGGTCCTTCGCCGGGTGCACTTGGCAGAGGCTGGAACCGGTCGGTCTATCGGCTGATGCGCGCCGTCCTGCGGCATCGTTATGGAGCGCGGATCAACGCCGTACGCCAGGCCAATGGTTTGGAACCATCGCGCGAAGCGCTGCTCCTGGACGGAGGGCGCCGTGCGGCGCTCACCCTATGCTGCTATTCGCCGCACTTCGCGCCCCTGCCGCCCGACGCGTCGCCACGGTCCGAAGTGGTGGGCTTCCCGTTTTTCGACAGCGAAAACGGCGCTCCGCCGCAACTGGATCCTGCGCTTGCCGCGTTCCTTGATGCGGGACCTGCCCCGCTCGTATTCACGCTCGGTTCCTTCGCCGTTTTCGCCCCGGGCGATTTCTATGGCGAGGCGGAAAAGCTCGCGAGGAAGCTCGGCCGGCGCGCGGTCCTCCTCCATGGCGGCGGCCACAGTGGACAGTCGGACGACAGGATATTCGCTTGTCGCTACGCGCCACACTCGCTCCTGTTCCCTCACGCCGCCGCGATCGTGCATCACGGCGGGATCGGCACCACGGGTCAGGCCCTTCGTGCCGGTAAGCCGCAACTCGTCGTTCCGCACATGGGCGACCAATATGACAATGGCACAAGAATCCAGCGCCTCGGCATTGGCCGGGTTGTCGCAGCCAGGCTTTTCGCAGCTAGACCAGTCTCACCAATCCTGTCGGAGCTTCTGACAAACGACCACTGCCACGCTGAGGCAAGGCGGCTAGCGGAGTTGATTATGCGAGAAGACGGAGCGGGATTATCCGCGCGCCTAATCGAGCGAGTGATGAGGGAACGGTGATGTGCTCGCCATTGCCAGTTGCAAGCTTGGATATCCAGAAAACTGCTAACTTTGGCTATGCCACGATTGCTCCCGACATGTCTCGCTGGCAGGTTGCAGCGGGAGCTGATGTCACTCGCGTGCATTGGAAATGGCGTGAGTTGGTCGGTAGGGCCATCACGCCCCGTTTCGTGGCGCCGGGAGAGCCGGCAGCTTTGCGAAACGGGGCGTTGCTCGGCAGTTTCAGAGTTCCGACACCCACTTCTCGATCGAGGCCGCGGTCCGGTCGAGAACCTCGGGCTGATCGTAGTAGCTCAGGTGCGGCGTGTCCCCGTCCCACAGCAGCGTCTTGCGGGTGGAGGGCATGGCTTCGAAATGGCGCCGGGCGGCGTCGGGAAGGAAGCTGTTGTCACTGTGGATCAGCAAGTAGGGTTTGGTGAGGTTTCGTGCCGCGCTGATCGACTCGTAGGGCAGCAGGTCCGCATCGCTCATGACCGCATAGCGGTTGTCCCACAGGCCCGTGTCGGCCCAGACGTGATACCAGTCCCACACGAATTTGCCCGGCATGCCGACATTCATGTCGAATTCGTCGACGGCAGCGACATAGTCGATTTCGCCGGTGGCATCGTATTTGGCCTTGGCGGCCTGGCCTTGGGCGAGGCGTGCCGCATAACCCTCCTCGCTCAGCCAGGCGATATCGCCTTCGTGATCACGATACTGGCCTGCGAGCGTGACGCCGGCCTTGAGCATGTCATCCTCCGCGACCGCGCGCAGCATTTCCGAGCTGCCCTGGCAGATGCCGAGGCCGATCAGTCGCTCGGGGTTGACGCCGGGCTGGCTGCGCAGGAAGGCGGCGGCACTGATGATGTCGGCAACCTTGTGCCAGGGGTTCTCCCATGCCCGGGGCTCACCGCCGCTCTCGCCGCGGTAGCGGGTGTCGAACACGAGCGCGGTGTGGCCCATCGCCGCAAGGCGGCGCGCATACTGGGTCGGCGCCTGCTCCTTCTGGAAAGTCATCGGCCCGATGATGACGAACGCGGCGCTGTCGATGCGGTCAATCAGCGGGGCGTAGAGATCGCCGACGAGATCGACGCCCGCCTCGGCGCTGGGAAAACGGACCTTGGTGATATTCTCGACAGTGTTCATGGCTTGCTCCTCGGCTTGAAGTGACGAGATGCTTTTGCCGCAGTCTGGCCTGCCGGGCTTGAACAGGCGTCGGAAGTTTTTGAACGATCCTGCTACCGCGCCAGACGGAAGGCGCGCGGGGTCTGGCCGGTGAGGCGCTTGAAGATGCGGCTGAAATGCGCCTGGTCGGCAAAGCCGCACGCGAGCGCGATATCGATGATCGGCCGGCCGCGCTCGCTCAGCATCCGTTTGGCTTGCTCGACCCGGTAATCCATGACGAACTGATAGGGGCTGTCGCCCAGAACCTCCTTGAACAGCCGCGAGAAGTGCGCCGGGCTGAGGCCCGCGACCTGCGCCATCTCCTCGATCGTGATCGGCCCCGCAAACCGGGCGGCCACGAAATCCAGCACTCGCTTGTAGTGGCTGGCGGTGAAGCCCCGGCTGAAATCGAGCGCCTCGCTGCGAAGTTCGCCATAGCGCTGGATGAGCTTGACCAGGAAGATGCGCGCCAGGGATTCGTACATCACTTCCGATCCCGTCGCGCGGTTACGCAGAGCATCGAGCAGCATGATCCCCGACTGGCAGAGATCGGCATCGAGTGCTTGTGGTGTATCCCATAGCTGGCGCTGGCCCAGCACGAGTCCCAATTCGGTCGTCGCAAAGCGATCGAGCATGTCCGGCATGATCGTGATGACGATGACTTTCGATCGCTCGTGCCAGTGCCAGCCGCTACGGATGCCGGCGGGGGTCAGCACGATCTCGTTCGGCAGAAAAGTGAAATCACGATGCATCGCGTCGCGCCAGTTCTCGACCCGCATCGGAGTTTCGCGCAGATTGAGGAGGAGATGGTGCTGCGAGAAGATCTCATGCGGCATCCCGGCAGGTTCCGCTTCGAAATACTCGAGGTTCAGCAATTCGGCCGCACGCGGGCGTACGATATCGAAGCTGCGCAGGATGGCAGGCGAGGGATAGATGTCCTGATAACTGACCAAGCCGCCCTCGCTCCTCAGTGCCTGTTGTTTCGGCAACACTTTAGCGTCTGAACGAGCGCATCGACAGAGGCAAACCGGAATGTTCCGTGCACCAGCCAGAAGCCGTCACTAACGGCGGCGAGGATCGGTTCCAAAAGTCAAATGGCGGCTTCAGGCCAAATCGAACATTCAATGCGGTGATCGTGAATAACCGGCCTTCGATCAGCGCCAGCCATTCAGCCCTGTGGCTGCGGCCCGAGCGCGGGATCGAGATCACGTGGCCGCGTCAACGCCACCAGCCGCGCGCAATTGCTGTCGATCTCGGCCCAGCGCGTCACGTCAAGTTCCAGCACGGCGAAGGCGGCGGTGGGGAACTTGGCTTCCACCACTTCGCGCAAGGGGCTTGATCCGTCGTCGGGCACCAGGTCGAAAATCAGGTCTTCAAGGCCGGGATTGTGGCCGATCATCAAGACGCTTTGCGGGTCGCCCGGCAAGGCGCGCAGCAGATCGACAAGCGTGGCTGAACTGGCGAGATAGATGCGGCGGTCCCATTCCACCGGAAACACGCGGTTCCACGCCTTGCTGGCCCATTCCACGGTTTCGGCCACGCGCACCGCGGGCGAGGCGATCACCCGGTCGAAGCGGCGCCCGCTGTCGCGCACATGCTGGCCCATGGCCAGAGCGCCGCGCTGGCCACGCCCGTTCAGCGGCCGGTCGAAATCGCGGGCACGGGCATCGCTCCAGTCGGATTTGGCGTGGCGGAACAGGGCAAGCGTCTTCACGGCGAACTTTCGACTTTCGATCCCGGCGCCGCTTCATCAACACGCCCGGCGATGGATTGTAAAGCCTGCTCGAGACTGACGCGGCGCACCGGCGTGCCCGCCGGGAAAGCCGACAGCAGGCGCGAAGGAAACGCGGACGACAGCACGACGAAATGCCCGCGATCCTGCGCCGAGCGGATCAGCCGGCCGAACGCCTGGGCCAGCCGCGCGCGAATGATCCGGTCATCAAACCCTTGCGCGCCGCCTTCCTCGCGCGGGGCGGCCATGCGGCGGGCGCGGTGCAGGATCGAGGGCTTGGGCCAAGGCACCTGCTCCATCACCACCAGGCGGAGCGACCGGCCCGGCACGTCCACCCCGTCGCGCAAGGCATCGGTACCCAGCAGCGACGCGCGCGGATCATCGCGGAAGATATCCACCAGCGTGCCCGTGTCGATCGGGTCCACGTGCTGGGCATAGAGCGGCAGGCCGGCACGGGCGAGCCGGTCCGCAATGCGCCCATGCACCGCGCGCAGGCGGCGGATGGCGGTGAACAGGCCCAGCACCCCGCCGCCGCTTGCCTCGATCAGGCGGGCATAGGCACCCGCCAGCCCGGCGATGTCACCCCTGGGCACGTCGGTCACGATCAGCACCTGCGCCTGATTGGGATAGTCGAACGGGCTTTTCACCGCGAAAAGGTGGGGCTGCACGTCAAGCCGCGCCGCGCCGCTGCGGGCGACGGCGCCGCTCCAGTCCTCGTCGTCGGTCAGTGTGGCCGAGGTCATCAGCACGCCATGCGCGGGTGCCAGCACCGCATCGGCAAAAGGCTTCATCGGATCAAGATAGTGGCGGTGCAGCCCCATGTCCCATTCCCGCCCATCGGAACGGTCGAGTGCCAGCCAATCGACGTGATCGGGATCGGCAGGCCCCCCCAGCCGCCCCAGCAGCGCGACCCAGCCGGCCAGCAGATCGGTGCGCCACTGGATGGCGCCGCGCGCGCCTTCGATCCGCGCGCGGGCCTGCGCATCGAGCCAGTCAGGCCCTTCCTCGACGATCGCTTCCAGCCGCACGGTCAGGCGCAGGAGCGGCTGGCGCAGGTCTTCAAGCGTTTCCAGCGCGGCGGCGGCCGCCTCCAGCAGCGGTCCGTCGAGCTGGGCCGCTTCGGTTTCCAGGCCATAGCCCGCCTCTGTTCCTCCGCTTTCGTCGCGCGCGAGAACCGTGGCGCGCACGGCCGCGAGCAGGCGTTCCACCGGTCCTTCGGGGGCACCATCGGCAATCCGCGCCAGCCAGCCTTCGGCGGGCAGCCGTTCCGCGGCCCGGCGCGCATCGGCAATGGCCTGGGCGCCATCTTCGTCATAACCGGCGACATCGGCCAGCCGCGCCGAAAGCCCGCGCCGGCGCCCGCGCGCCTTGCTTTCGGGCCCGATCACCCAGCGCCGCAACTCGATCGTTTCCGAACCGGTCAGCGCGGCGCCGAACGTGCTGTCGGCTGCATCGAACACGTGATGCCCTTCATCGAACACGATGCGCGTGGGGCGCTGCGCCGTATCGCGCCCGCGCGCGGCATTGACCATGACCAGTGCATGGTTGGCGATCACCAGTTCCGCCTCGGCACTGGCGCGCGCCGCGCGTTCGATAAAGCATTTGCGATAATGCGGGCAGCCGGCATAGACGCATTCGCCGCGCTGGTCGGTCAGCGCGGCGATGCCGCGCCTGCGGAACAACGTGGCGAGCCAGCCGGGGAGATCGCCGCCAATCATGTCGCCATCCTGGCTATAGGCGGCCCAGCGCGCCACGAGTTGCGCCAGCACGGCCGGGCGCCCGGTAAAGCCCCCCTGCAGCGCATCTTCCAGATTGAGCAGGCACAGATAGTTTTCCCGCCCCTTGCGCACGACCACCGGTGGCGGCGTCTTGCTGCCCGGCGGCGGCGGGGCAAAGGCACGGGCGCTTTCGCGGCGCAATTGCCGCTGCAATGCCTTGGTATAAGTCGAAACCCAGACGGTTCCGCCCGAATCGCGCGTCCACATCGAAGCGGGCGCGAGATAGCCGAGCGTCTTGCCGGTGCCCGTGCCCGCTTGCGCCAGCACGATATGCGGCTGGCGTGTACCCCGGCGTGGCGCAAACATCCGCGCTGCCTCGCGAGCAAAGGCGCGCTGGCCCGGCCGGTCTTCCGCCCCGGCCCCGGTCAGCGTGGCGAGGCGCGCTTCCACCGCCCCGGGATCGAGCACGACTTGCGCGGGCTGCGGTCGCTCGCCGGCCTCTTCCCATTCCGGCAGGCGCGAGAACAGCCAGCGCTCCGCACGCTCGGGGCGAGCGATCCGGCCCGACAGCAGCGTCGCCCAAGGCCAGCCGAGCTTGATCAGCGATTGCAGCGCGCTCCACGCCCCTTCCCGCTCGGCCCAGCCGGCGGCGCCTGCCGTCGCCAGCAGGGCTTCGGCGGCCTGTTGCAGCAGCAAGGGGACATCGGCATCGCCCTGCGGCAAGGGCAGGCCCAGCACGTCGGCCAGCCCCTTTGGCGTGGGCACCATGAACCGCGCCGGGTGGATGAAGGCAAAAAGCTCCAGCAGATCAAGGCCTGACAGATCGGGATAGCCGAGGCGACTGGCCACCAGCGGGGCATTGAGCAGGAGCAGCGGCGTATCGGCCGCGGCCACGATCGCGTCCCCCTTGCCGACGGCCCTGGTGGACGGAAACATGTCCAGCCCGCGTAGCCAGCAACCGCCATGATTGGCATGAATGGCCGGCAGATCGAGCGCCGGCGGGGCTGGATCGCCCGGGTCTGGAACGGCAGGGTCGGCCATCCTGATCCTGTGAACGAAAATGGAACGCGGAGCAAGCCGAAGCCGGGATTGCGGGCCGCATGTGCCGCCTGCTCTTAAACAAACCGAGGCATCGCCGTCTTTGCTGCCGAACCGGATGGGAACCGCCGGATCGCTCCTCAACCCATAGTGGAGAATGGGAAATGGCAGTTATCAATACCAACATCGCGGCGATGCGTGCCGCCAATGCTTCCGTCACAGCCTCACAGCAAACCGGCATCGCCATGCAGCGCCTTTCGACCGGCAAGCGCATCAACAGCGCCAAGGACGATGCCGCGGGTCTTGCCATCACCACGACGATGACCGCGCAGATCCAGGGCATGCAGCAGGGCGTGCGCAACGCCAACGACGGCATCTCGATGGCGCAGACCGCCGATGGCGCGCTCAACGAAGTCACGGCCATGCTGCAGCGCATCCGCGAACTGGCGGTGCAGTCCAAATCGGCGACTTACCAGGACTCCGACCGCGTGGCGATGCAATCGGAAGTGGCCAACCTGACCGCGCAGATTTCCGACGTGCTCAACAACTCGCTGTTCAACGGCAACAACGTGTTCAAAGTGATGGCTTCCACGCCGGCCACCGACGGCACGGACGATTTGACGCTCGACATCCAGGCCGGCGCGCAGACCGGCAATGTCGTCACGCTGCGGTCCAAGGCCTTTGACGGGCAGGTCATGTTCGGCAGCGGTGCTTCGGCCTATGACCCGGCGTCCACCACCCAGGCACTCGACGTTTCCGATCCCACCAAGGCCGAAGCCACGATGGACAACATCGATGCCGTTCTGCTGCAGGTGACGGCCGTGCGCGCCGAGTTTGGTGCCGGGCAGAACCGCCTGCAGTCGGTGGTCAACAACCTGAACGACAACGTCACCAACCTTTCGGATGCGCGCAGCCGCATTCTCGATACCGATTATTCTGCTGAAACCACGGCCATGGCCAAGGCCCAGATCCTGGCCCAGGCATCGACTGCGATGATTTCGCAGGCGAACCAGAACCAGCAGAATGTCCTGACGCTCCTGAAGTAAGACCCCCATCCACATCGCGCTTCGGGAGCCTCCACGGAAATGCGGTGCAGCCTTGCTTGCAGGGTTGTACCGCATTTTCGCATGCAACCGGCGGCCGCATGAGGGCCAAAGACCTTGCCATCCCGCCCGCGAGACGCGAAAGGGCGGGAGTCATGACCCAGACCGAACTCACCGCCGCCGCCCATGCCTCGAAGTCCTGGCCGTTCGAAGAAGCGCGCAAGCTGGTCAAGCGCTATCCCGACGGAAAAAGGGATGCGGCCGGCGCGCTGGTGCCCGTGCTGTTCGAAACCGGCTATGGCCCCTCGGGCCTTCCGCATATCGGCACGTTCCAGGAAGTCTTGCGCACCACGCTGGTGCGTCGCGCCTATGAAGTGCTGACCGGCGGGCACCCTACCCGTCTGGTGGCCTTTTCCGACGACATGGACGGGCTGCGCAAAGTGCCCGACAACGTTCCCAACAAGGACATGCTGGCCGCCCACCTGCAGGAGCCGCTTAGCCGCATTCCCGACCCGTTCGGCAAGTTCGAAAGCTTCGCCCACCACAACAACGCAATGCTGCGTGAATTCCTCGATCGCTTCGGCTTCGACTATGAATTCGTTTCCGGCGCGGAACGCTACAATTCCGGTGGGTTCGACGAAGCGCTCAGGAACGTGCTGCGCCATTTCGACGCGATCATGGCGATCATGCTGCCAACCTTGCGCGAGGAACGGCGCCAGACCTATTCGCCCGTTTTGCCGATTTCACCCGGCAATGGCCAGGTACTGCAAGTGCCGGTCGAGGTGGTGGATCCGGAGGCCGGCATGATCCGCTTTACCGACGTAACCGGTGAAACGGTCGAGCAATCGATCCTGGGCGGCAAGGCCAAGCTGCAGTGGAAAGTCGATTGGGCCATGCGTTGGGTAACGTTGGGCGTCGATTACGAGATGTGCGGCAAGGACCTGACCGACAGCGTGACCCAGTCCGGGCGCATTGCCCAGGTGCTCGGCGGGCGTCGCCCCGAAGGCCTGATCTACGAGTTGTTCCTCGACGAGAAGGGCGAGAAGATCTCCAAGTCCAAAGGCAATGGCCTGACCATCGAGCAATGGCTCGATTATGGCAGCGAGGAATCGCTGGGGTTTTACATTTTCCGCGAGCCCCGCAGCGCCAAGTCCCTGCATGTAGGCGTGATCCCGCGGGCGGTCGACGAGTACTGGCAGTTTCGCGAAAAGCTGGCCACCCAGCCCGTCGAGCAACAACTGGGCAACCCGGTGTGGCATCTTTTGCGCGTCAATGGCGAAACGGCGGGCGCGGGCGACAGGCTGCCGGTCACCTATGGCCTGCTGCTCAACCTTGTCGGCGTGCTGGGCGCCCATGCCACGCGCGAACAGGTGTGGTCATACCTGGCCAACTATGTGCACGATGCCGATCCGGCCGCGCACCCCGCACTCGATGCGCTGGTGACGCGGGCGCTGGCCTACAACCGCGATTTCATCGCCCCGACGCTGATAAGACGCAAGCCGGAAGCGGGCGAGGCAGCGGCCCTTGCAGCTCTGGACGAAGAACTGGCGGCGACCAGCGACGATGCCACGGCAGAGGAATTGCAGAACATCGTCTATGCGATCGGCAAGGACCCGCTCTACGGCTTCGAAAGTCTGCGGGACTGGTTCAAGGCTTTGTATGAAACCCTGCTCGGCTCTTCGCAGGGGCCACGCATGGGTAGCTTCATCGCGCTCTACGGCATCGGCAATACACGCAGACTCATCGCCGAGGCGCTGGAAGCCTGAGCGGCAAATGCCCCTCCCGGTGGCGGGAGGGGGCTTGATGACGGTGTCGGAGGCGGGTCTGAAGATCCACGACGGCTATTCCGTTTCGCTTCAGGCCCGGTCGTGTTCGCTCAGGGCAGCAGCACGGCATTGATCACGTGGACCACACCGTTCGACTGGGGCACGTCGGCAATGGTCACGGTTGCCTTGCCGCCCTTGGCGTCGGTCAGCACCACGTTGCTGCCGTCCAGGCTGGCGGTCAGCGGCTCGCCTTCCACCGTGGTGACCGACGCACTGCCACCGCCGGCCTTGATCTTGCCGACGAGATCGGCCGCGGTCACTTTGCCGGCGATCACGTGATAGGTCAGAACCTTGACGAGGGCGGCGTTGTTTTCCGGCTTGAGCAGCGTTTCAACAGTGCCGGCGGGCAAGGCGGCAAAAGCGGCGTTGGTGGGCGCAAAGACCGTGAAAGGCCCCCGGCCGTTCAGCGTGTCGACCAGGCCGGCAGCCTTGACGGCAGCAACCAGCGTGGTGTGATCGGCCGATTGCGAGGCGTTTTCCACGATCGTTTTGCTATCCACCATCGCGGCGCCGCCGACCGTCTTGGAAGCGGCCTGGGCCGCTGGGGTCAATACGAGCGCCAGACCGACTGCAGCCAGCGACGCACAAAACTTGCTCTTGAGCATGGGAACTCTCCAATGGCATCATTGCCGCCGGTCGAACAACGAAATGCGCGAAGCGTTCCGAGCCCGCGGCATGCCCACAAGGGCAATGCGCGGTAAAGTTTTGAAAAGCAAATGCCTTTCCAGACAAGCCAGCCACCATGCCCTTTTAGGCTGTGAGGGCGCGCTGCCCGATTCCCCCGCAGATCACCCCTCGTCCAGAGCGAGCGCCAGGCCAGAGCGGATTTGTTCGAGATGCAAGCGCAGCCGCGCCACCGCGGCGACCAGCTCGGCCTCCAGCGGGGGAACCGGTGGCGGATCAGGCGGAGCCTCCGGGGCGAATGGCGCCTGCGCACGTTGCGTCACCACGGGCCGTTTCACAGGCGGCCCGCCTTCCAGTGCCTGGCGAGCGCCGCGGATCGTATAGCCTTCGTGGTTGAGCAGGCGGTCGATCGTCGCGACCAGGGCCATGTCGTGCGCCCGGTAATAACGCCGGTTGCCGGCGCGCGTCAGCGGGCGCAGCATCGGGAACTGATCTTCCCAATAGCGCAGGACATGCGGTTTCACGCCCAGGAGCCGGGCCACCTCTCCGATCGTGCGCAAAGCGTCTGGCGCCTTGCCATCATCAATCACGCTTTCGGGAGAAACGAGATGGCCCTTATCCGTCATGAATCCAATCTATCAGGAACCGTCGCTGATGCGATCCTTGAGCATCTGGCTGGCGCGGAATGTCAGGACCCGGCGCGGGGTGATCGGCACTTCGACCCCGGTCTTGGGGTTGCGTCCGATGCGTTCGGCCTTGTCCCGCAGCAGGAAAGTGCCGAATCCGGAAATCTTGACGTTCTGGCCCTCGGCCAGCGCGCCGCTCATATGCTGCAGGATCGCTTCGACCATGTCGAGCGATTCAGCCCGCGACAAACCGACCCGGCGATTGATGCTCTCGGCCAGATCGGCCCGAGTGAGCGTACCAATTGAACGCATCATAAATTTACCCCCCGGTAAAAAAATCTCTTCCCATCCCATACAATAGCGCGTTTTGCGGGACAGGCAATGCCATCGACACCGCCGAAACCGATCGGATTTTCCGCGCAGCAAAAATCCGGCTTCGGCGGTATGCTACGGATCGCTTCGACCGTGCGGACACGGTACGGGCGATCCTTCCCCCCTCCAGCGCGCGCATCAGATACGCGCGATGCAGGCACCCCAGGTAAAGCCGCCGCCCATCGCTTCAAAAACGACAAGGTGGCCCGGCTTGATACGTCCGTCCCGCACGGCCACGTCAAACGCCAGCGGCACCGAAGCCGCACTGGTGTTGGCATGGCGATCGACCGTCACCACGACCTTTTCCGGCGGCAGGCCAAGCTTGCGCGCCGTGGCGTCGAGAATGCGGTAATTGGCCTGATGCGGCACGACCCAATCGATATCCTCCGCAAGGTGGCCGGATCGTTCCAGCACTTCCTGAAGCACGGCGGCCAGGTTGGTAACGGCGTGGCGGAACACCTCGCGCCCTTTCATCCGCAGCTTGCCCACGGTGCCCGTTGTTGACGCGCCACCATCGACATAGAGCAACTGGTTGTGCGCGCCATCGGCATGAAGCCGGGTAGCTAGAATGCCGGGCGCGGCGGGATCGGCTTCGTCAACCTCGCGCGCTTCGAGCACCAGGGCACCGGCGCCATCGCCGAACAGCACGCACGTGGTGCGATCGTGCCAGTCGAGAATGCGGCTGAACGTTTCCGCGCCGATCACCAGCGCACGGCGCGCCATGCCGGTGCGCAGCATCGAATCGGCCGTGCCGAGCGCATAGAGAAAGCCCGAGCAGACCGCGCCCACATCGAACGCGATGCCGCCGTTGCAGCCAAGGTTATGCTGCACGATCGTGGCCGTGGCCGGAAACGTCTGGTCAGGCGTGGCGGTTGCGAGCACGATCAGATCGATGCTGGCTGCATCCACCCCGGCGGCCTCGATCGCGCGACGGGCCGCCTGCGTGGCCAGCGATGCGGTGGTTTCCCCTTCACCGGCGATATAGCGGTTGCGAATGCCCGTGCGCTCGACGATCCATTCGTCGGTGGTATCCACCATCAGTGCCATTTCGGCATTGGAAACGGCGCGTTGCGGCAGGGCAGAGCCGCTGCCGGTAATGACCGAACGCACAGTCACAGCGCGGTTTCGCCTTCCGTGTTCGCCGTGCGGCGCCGGGCCGGCTGGCGGATCGTGTCCGGATCCACTGCGGCAACGTCGGCGGCGATGCGCTCGATCAGGTTCTCCTCGAGCAGGCGCGCCGTCACGGCCACGGCATTGGCCACGCCCATGGCCGACGCGTTGCCGTGGCTTTTCACCACCACGCCGTTGAGACCCAGAAAGACCGCGCCGTTGTGATTGTTGGGATCGAGATGGTGCTTGAGCGTTTCGGTCGCCGGGCGGGAAATCAGAAAGCCCACCTTGGACCGCAGGGACGAGGCGAAGCTGCGGCGCAGAAGATCGCCCACGAAGCGAGCCGCGCCTTCCATCGCTTTCAACGCGATGTTTCCGGAAAAGCCATCGGTCACGGCCACGTCGAAATCGCCGCGCGACAGTTTGTCGGATTCGGTGAACCCATCGAACGTGAGCGCCAGCGAGGCATCGGCCTGCTTGAGCAAAGCGGCGGCATCGCGCAGGATTTCGGTGCCCTTGGTTTCTTCCGTGCCGATATTCAGCAGGCGCACGCGCGGGCTGTCAAGCCCGTTGACGATGCGGGCATAGGCGGCCCCCATGATCGCGAATTGAAAGAGATTGCGGGCATCGCAATCGGTATTGGCGCCCAGATCGAGCATGATGAGATCATGCTGGCCCAGCGTGGGCAAAAGACCCGCCAGCGCCGGCCGATCGATGCCGGGCATCGTGCGCAGGGCAAGCTTGGCCATGGCCATCAACGCCCCGGTGTTGCCGCCGCTGACGGCAGCGCCCGCATCGCCCCGCTTCACCGCATCGATCGCCAGCCCCATCGACGTGGTGCGGGCGCGGCGCAGTGCCTGGGTCGGCCGCTCGTCACCGGCGACCGCTTCGGGCGCATGGAGGATTTCGGATGCGCCGCGCAGGTTGGGATGATGGTCGAGAGCCCGGGCGATCTCCGCCTCGTCTCCCACCAGCAGAAACTTGAAGCGATCATGGCGCCGGCGGGCAAGCGCGGCGCCTTCGATCATCACGCGCACGCCCACGTCACCGCCCATCGCATCGACGGCGATTCTGGGCAGGCTCATGATCCGGTCACCCCTCCGTTGGACCGGCTCAGGCGCCGACGGCGATGATTTCGCGGCCGTTGTAGTGACCGCAAGCGTTGCACAGCATGTGCGGACGCTTGAGTTCACCGCAGTTGGAGCATTCGTGGAACGCTTCGGCCGTCAGCGCATCGTGGCTGCGGCGCATGCCCCGGCGGGACGGGGTGGTCTTTCTCTTGGGGACGGCCATTGCGGCACCTGTTCCTGAAAATTACAACGATTGCGGGCGCGATAGGGAAAACCGTGCCCCCACACAACCCCGCATCTCGCGACGAGGAGTTCATGCGGTTTCCGTTCCGGACGAAAGCGGGTGGACCGGTATCGCCTATCACGGGCGAAGGCGCGCCTATACGGATTTTCTGCCGCTTTGCAAGTATCGGCTCGCTGGTTTACCAGCATGCCGGGGCCGGCTGCGCGACAGGTGCAAAGGCCCGTGCATGACGAGAGAGGGATAGACGAACATGGCGACCATTCTGCCCATAACCCTGACGGCTTCCGGTGCTGCGGCGATTATCAATATCTGGCTGATGATCCGCATCGGCAAGGTCCGCCGCGATGCCGGCGTGTTCATGGGCGATGGCGGCCATCCCGCGCTGATCGCCCGCATGCGCGCCCAGGCCAATTTCATCGAAAGCGCACCGATCATCCTGATCCTGACAGCCGCGATCGAACTGGCCCGCCCGGGCAGCCCGTGGTTGCTGGGCGTACTGGCAGTCTACCTGCTGGGCCGCGTCGGACATGGCCTGGGCATGGACGGCGGTGCGCTGGGCAAACTGCGCATGGTCGGCGCGATCAGCACGCTGCTGATCCTGCTGGGGCTCGCGATCTGGGCGATCGTGATCGCAACCGGCGCCTGACGTTCGGCATCAAGCCGAATGAATCAAGCCAGGGCCGCGTCACCGACATAAGGGTTGGTGGCGCGTTCCTGGCCGAACGTGCTGTGCGGGCCATGGCCGGGGATGAACGTCACATCGTTTCCCAGCGGCCAGAGCCGCCCGGTGATCGAAGCGATCAGATCGTCGAAATTGCCCAGCGGAAAATCCCAACGGCCGATCCCGCCTTGAAACAGCACGTCGCCCACCAGGGCAAAGCGTGACGGCGCATGAAAGAACACGACATGGCCCGGCGTATGTCCCGGGCAATGCACCACGTCGAGCGTCAGATTGCCGACCGTTACCGTATCGCCGTTTTCGAGCCAGCGCGTGGGCGTGAAAATCTCGGCCGGAACGCCCCAGCGGCCGCTATCGTCGGCCAGCCTGGCGATCCAGAACATGTCGGCCTCGTGCGGCCCCTCGATCGGCACGCCCAGATCGCGCGAAAGCTGGGCCGTGCCGCCGCAGTGATCGAGGTGACCGTGCGTCACCAGCAGCTTTTCCACGGTGACCCCAGCCTTGGCGATCAAGGCCTTGATCCGTTCGAGATCGCCACCCGGATCGACCACGGCCGCCTTCATCGTGGCAGTGCACCACAACAGCGTGCAATTCTGCTGCAACGGGGTGACGGGCAGGATCGCCACTTTCATCGGCGGCTGGCTGGCGGCGGTTGCTTGGCTCATGCCTCTGAAATGGCCAGCACGGGATCAAATGGCAAGCGCCGAACACGTCAGATCTTGCCGCCTTTCCACACGACGCGGCCCACCACGTCCACATCGTCCATCGGCCGTTCCATGCGCGGATAGGCTGGATTGTCACTGATCACGCGGATCATTCCAGCTGCGCCCGCCTCTAGCCGCTTGACCAGCAGCACATCGTCCACCCGGATCACGTGAATGCCGGCGCGCAGCGGGCGGGGCGTGCGATCGACCAGGATTTCGTCGCTGTCGCGCAGCGTCGGCTCCATCGAATCGCCTTCCACCTCGATCACGCTGAGCATGGCGGGATCGAGACCCTGCGCCTTGAGCCAGCGACTGGAAAAGCGCAGCCGACCGACGGGCACTTCGTCATTAGTCATCGCGCCCGGCCCGGCCGACGCGCCCAGCGCCAGACGGGGGATGTCTGCCCATTCGGGCAGCGCGCGCGGCGCTGCCAAGGCCCCGGCTTCGGCACGAAAGGGCGCGGCCATGACCGCATCCCGATCGGGCGCGCCCAGTTCGGCCTCGTCCACATCGAAAAATCGCGCCAGCATGTGCCGGTCGCTTTCTTCCAGCTTGCGTGGCGAACCCTTGCGCACGAACTGCTGCAGATAGCTGGCATTGCGCCCGATCAGGCCCGACAAGGCGGCCAGCGAAACCCCCCGCGCAGCGGCCAGTTCGACCAGTCGCGCCCGTGCCGGATCGAGCGTTTCAGAGCTGCCTGCGTCAGCCAGCCCGGTGGGTTCGACGGTTTTCAAAAGCTTTGCCATGACACGTCCAAACTCGAAGGATTTTTCCTAGACATCTAGTCCTATGCCATGCTTATAGGATTTTTATCGGGACTTGTCCATAAGACTGCCCGGAAATCGAGGAAATTTCATGTTTCGATTCAAATCATGGGCTTAACCATCGAAGTCAGCCGGCATCGCCACGCTCATGGCCCGACAGTATCGGAACATTTAGTGAACATTGAAACAGGCAAACATTGAAACAGGCAAACATTGAAACAGGCAGGGGACCTCGTATGCGCCACGATCACGATTATCACGGCCACGCCATTTCATCCGGTTCGCGCCGAATCGGCAGCAGCCTTGCGCCGCGCGTGGTGCGCAGCGTCCTGACGCTGGCCGGGCGCAGCGCGCAACTTGTCGATCATCGCGAGCGGCCCTGGGCCAGCGTCACGTTTTCCGGTGCGCGCCACAGCGTTGTCTTGCGCTACAACGGCTGGGAAGCCTGTGACGACGGCGAGGCGCTGATCGCCGCCCTGCCCGATCACGAATTCACGATCCCCGGCGCGCTGGTGGCCGACGTGACCGTGGTGCGCACCGACGAAGCCGTGCTGCCCGAGCGCACGCTGGAAGTGGAACTGGAACTGTTGCTGCTGGATCAGGGCTGATGGCGCTTGACGCCCGTGCATTGGCCCTGCAACCGTTTCCGGAAAGGGAGTTATGGCATGCATCGGGCGTTATCTATCTGTGCGTTGCGACTGGCTCTGGCGATCGGCATTGCGGCGCCCGCCTTGGGCCAGGACAGCGGTATGCAGGACAGCGGCATGGAAGTGATCGTTACGGCGCAGCGACGCGCAACGGACGATTATTCGGCAGATCGCCCTGCCGTTGGCCTGCGTCGAAGGGCCGATTTTGCCCTCATGCCGGTCACGATTACCGGCGACACGCGTGATGCGGCACAACGTGCCGATGAGATTTATGCCATGCTGAGAAACGCGATTGCCGCTGCCGAAGGGGCGGGCATAAGCCTGGCATATGGCAAAGCCGTGGTGGAACCCGTCACAACTGCCAATTATCGCGGCCTTACGCTCAGGAAATCCGATCGGCCAGATAGCCAGTCCCTTGGCATACTGATCAAGGTGCCCCTTTCCGACAAGGTCGACGCGCGCGCCGCCGAGGCCAGGATAGCCGCCTTCATCAAGGCCGTGAAACCCGTGGGGCGTGCGCTGATGGAAGAAGACGGCAACCTGACACTTTCTGTCGTCGCCCCGGATCAGTATCGTCCGGCCATCGCGCGTGCCGTTGCCGCCGACGCCCATGCGATGAGCGCGGCGTTCGGGTCAGACTATGCCGTCACGGTCGAAGGGCTTAACCGGCCAGTGGAATGGGCGCGGGACGGGCTGACGGGGGTGATGCTGTATATTCCCTATAAACTGACGGTCCTGCCCAAGGATTGACATGCCTGCCGCAAGGCTTGTCCGCTTTCAATCAGTTACCCCAGCCGCCAGTCCCAACCGAGCGGATCGCCGTCCATCGCTTCCACGCCTCGTGCGGCAAGATCGTCGCGCAGGGCGTCGCTTCGGGCAAAGTCCCTGGCCGCGCGGGCTTCCTGGCGGGCGGCGATGACATCGGCGATTTCCGCTTCGGTAATCGTGGCCGATGTCGGCCGCAAGCGCAGATCGGCCCGTTGCAGGACCGGCAGATCGAGGCCGAGTACGCTGTCGAATGCGGCGATGGCCGCCAGTTTCAGCGCCGGATCGATCTTCCTGAGCGCAAGTGCCTCGTCCATCACCGTCAATGCCACGGCCGTGTTGAGATCGTCGCTGATCGCTGCGTCGAAGCGTTCGGCCAGCGGCGCCAGCCTGGCATGGTCCCGCCAGCCCGAAGCATCGACGCCGGGCTCTGCGCCGTCCCTGATCTGCGCCACGGCCATGACCATGCGCTTCAGCCGGGTGAGCGCGGCGCCAAGGCCCTCCCAGGAAAATTCCAACTCGCTGCGATAATGGGCCTGGAGGCACAGGAGGCGATAGGCCAGCGGGTGATAGCCCTTGTCGATGAGGAGCTGCAGCCGCAGGAACTCGCCCGAGGACTTGCTCATCTTGCCCAAGCGTTCGACCAGAAAATTGTTGTGCATCCACATGCGCGCGCCGGAATTGGCCGGGTCCGACAAGCCGCCGGCACAGCAGAACGCCTGGTTCTGGGCGATTTCGTTGGGATGGTGGATTTCGCGATGGTCGATCCCGCCAGTGTGGATGTCGAACGGGAAACCAAGCAACCGCCCGGACATGACCGAGCATTCGAGATGCCAGCCCGGTGCGCCCCGGCCCCAGGGGCTGTCCCATTCCATCTGCCGGGTTTCGCCCGGCGGCGTCTTGCGCCAGATGGCGAAATCGGCCGGATGCCGCTTGCCTTCGACCTGCTCGATCCGCCCTTCCCCTTCCTCGGTCGTGAAGCGGGCCAGGCGGCCATAGTCGGCCACGGTCGAAATGTCGAAATAGAGGCCGCCAGGCAGCTCGTAGCAGTGTTTCCCGGCAATGCTCTTGGCAAATTCGATCATTGCCGGCACATAGTCGGTGGCAATGGACCAGTGCGCGGGCTGGCGAATGTTGAGCGCGGCGACATCAGCCCAATAGGCCTGCGTATAATGCCGCGCGATATCCCAGATCGATTGCGCGTTGGCGCGCGCGGCCCTTTCCAGCTTGTCCTCGCCGGCATCGGCATCGTCGGTAAGATGGCCCACGTCGGTGATGTTGATCACGTGGGTCAGCGCATAGCCTTTCCACGAGAGGGTACGGCCCAGCACGTCGGCAAAGACGTAGGCACGCATGTTGCCGATATGGGGATAGTTATAGACGGTCGGCCCGCAGGTATAGACGCGCGCCTCGCCGGGATGAACCGGCACGAAAGGCTCGGGCTGGCGGGTCAGGCTGTTGAACAGGACGAGCGGAGCGGAAGCGGCAGTCATGCCCCGCGCCTTGCCCCGCATCGGGGCGCAAGGTCAAGGTGAAGCGTCCGGCCCCTGCCATGCCCAGCCTGCCCGCGCGGGTTGCAGGCTGTCGAGGAAGGCGGCGGCGCTGGCGCGATATTCTGCCTGCTTTTCCGCACTCATCCGGCGCCAGGTGGCATAGGGATTGGCAAGGCGCGGGTTGCCGGCCAGGCGCCGTTCGTTGCGCGCCATGAAATCCCAGTACAGCGCGTTGAACGGACAGGCTTTTTCGCCCACCTTGCGCTTCACGTCATAGGCGCAGTTGCCGCAGTAGTCGCTCATCCGGTCGATATAGGCGCCGCTGGCGGCGTAGGGCTTCGATCCCAGCTTGCCGCCATCGGCAAAGAGCGCCATCCCGGCCACATTGGGCAGTTCCACCCATTCGAACGCATCGGCATAGACCACCAGGAACCAATCGGCGACGTCCTGGGGCGAAAGGCCGGCGAGCAGCGCGAAATTGCCCATGACCATCAGGCGCTGGATATGGTGGGCATAGGCATTCCTGTGCGTGGCCCGCACGCAATCGGCGATGCAGGCCATGTCCGTCTCGCCGGTCCACCAGAAGTCGGGCAAGGGGCGCGTCGCCCCAAGCTCGTTGGCCTTGGCCAGATCGGGCATGGTCAGCCAATAGATGCCGCGCACATATTCGCGCCAGCCGATCACCTGGCGGATGAAGCCTTCCACCGCCTCGATCGGGGCGCGCCCTTCGCGCCATTCGGTTTCGGCACGGCGGCACATCTCCACCGGATCGAGCAGCCCGATGTTGAGTGCCGGGCTGATCACCGCGTGATACATCGTGTCCACGCCCGCCTGCATCGCATCCTGATAGCGACCGAACAGCGGCAGGCGCATTTCCAGAAACCGGGCGAACGCGCGTTCGGCCTCTTCGGCGGTCACCGGCCAGGCGAAGTGATCGAGGCTGCCGAAATGATCGGGAAACCGCCGCGCCACCAGATCGAGCACCTCCCGCGTGATCGCATCGGGCGGAAAGCGGGCCGGGGCCGGCGGGCGGCAATCAGCATCCGGGCCACCGCGGTTTTCCGCGTCGAAGTTCCATCTGCCGCCGGCGGGCTTTTCCCCATCCATCAAGAGCCCGGTCTTGCGGCGCATCTCGCGATAGAAGAACTCCATCCGCCATTGCTTGCGACCTGCTGCCCATTGAAAGAAATCGGGCAGCGGACAGACGAAGCGCGTGTCGGGCAGCACGTGCACTCTTGCGCCGAACGCGTTGCGCCAGCCTTCGATCGCCTCGCGCACGCGCCACTCGCCCGGCTCCGTCACCTGCACGCCGCGCGCGCCGTGCCGCGTCACCGCCCGGGCAACTTCGCCGGTGAAACTGCCGGTGTTGCCGGGCGCGCCGAGCGTTACGTAATCGACCGTGAAGCCCCGGCCGCGCAGTTCCTCGGCAAAATGGCGCATGGCGGCAAAGATCAGCGCGATCTTGGCCTTGTGGTGGCGCACGTATTGCGTCTCGTCCCACACTTCCATCATCAGCACCACGGTATCGCCGGGGGGGCGATCGGCCAGGCTGGACAGCGAATGGCTTAGCTGATCGCCCAGCACGGGAACGAGGACGGGTCCGTCTGCCATGCCCATCAAACGAAACTGTAAGGATCGATATCCACCGCCACCCTTACCCCTTGGGGCAGGCGAAGCGGTTGCAGCCACTGCCGGATCACCTTCTGCACTTCGCTCGACCGGCGGGCGTTGACCAGCAGGCGATAGCGATAGCGCCCGCGCAGCAGGGACAGGGGCGCCGGCGCGGGACCAAGGATCATCACGTCGTCCAGCCGCGGCGCGGTGCCGCCGATGGCGCGGGCGGCGTCGCGCGCTTCGGCCTCATCCTCGCTCGATACGATGATCGCCGCCCAGCGGCCGAACGGCGGGGCATGGGCTTCGCGTCGGGCCTGCGTTTCGGCGGCGTAGAACGCATCGCGATCGCCGCTGGCCAGGGCGGCAATGACCGGGGCCTCGGGATGGCGCGTCTGGATCAGCACTTCTCCGGGCTTTTCCCCGCGTCCGGCACGGCCCGCGACTTGCGCCACCTGCTGATAGGTGCGCTCCGCCGCGCGCAGGTCCCCGCCTTCCAGGCCCATGTCGGCATCGACCACGCCTACCAGCGTCAGATCGGGAAAGTGATAGCCCTTGGTTACCAGCTGCGTTCCCACGATCACGTCGATGGCCTTGCTTTCCGCCTGCGCGACGAATTCGGCTGCCTTGGCAGTGCTGGTCAACGTGTCCGAAGTGACAAGCGCGACGCGTGCCTCGGGCAGGATGGTGGCCACTTCGTCGGCAATGCGTTCCACGCCAGGGCCGCAGGCGACCAGGCAATCGGGCTCGCCACATTCGGGGCAGGCGCGGGGTGTGGGCACTTCGTGGCCGCAGTGGTGGCAGGCCAGGCGCCGTGACAGGCGGTGTTCCACCAGCCAGGCCGAGCAATTGGGGCATTGAAAGCGATAGCCGCAGGTGCGGCACAGCGTCAGCGGCGCATAACCGCGCCGGTTGAGGAACAGCAGGCTCTGTTCGCCCTTGGCCAGCCGGTCGCGCAGCGCCGCCACCAGCGGCGGGGCAAGCCAGTGTCCCCGCTCGGGCGCCTGCTCGCGCAGATCGACAATGCCGATGCCGGGCAGGCCCGCGCCGCCGAATCGCGCCGGCAGCACCAGCCGCTCGTAACGCCCGCTCTGCGCCATGTGCAGGCTTTCCAGCGCGGGGGTGGCACTGGCCAGCACCACCGGTACGTTTTCGAAATGGCCGCGCATCACCGCCACATCGCGCGCATTGTAGCGAACGCCATCGTCCTGCTTGAACGAAATCTCGTGCGCTTCGTCCACCACGATCAGGCCCAGCGACGCAAAAGGCAGGAACAGGGCGGAACGGGCGCCCACCACCACTTGCGCGCGGCCCTGGGCAACGGCACGCCAGGCGCGGCGCCGTTCCGATGACTTAAGAGAGGAATGCCAGGTGACGGGCGCTGCGCCGAAGCGCTGCTCGAAGCGCGCCAGGAAACTTTGCGTCAGCGCGATCTCGGGCAGGAGGACCAGCACTTGCCGCCCCTGCTCCATCGCGGCCGCAATGGCTTCGGCATAGGTCTCGGTCTTGCCCGAGCCGGTCACGCCATCGAGCAGGAACGTGGCATAGCGCCGCGCGGTCACCGCCGCCACCAGGCGGCCGGCAACCGCGGCCTGGGCTGGCGTCAGTTCGGGCACGGCGTGGCGCGGATCGGCGGCGGGATAGGGCCGATCGGCGTCCACCGAAACCGGTTCGAGCAGCCCGGCATTGACCATGCCGCGCAACACGCCGTCGGAAACCTCCGCAATTTCGGCCAGTTCGCGGATCGTCGCCTGCTGATCCACGAGCAGGTCCATTGCCTGGGCGCGCTGGGGCGTGAGCCGGCCCGGCTCCCTGCCCGAGAGGCGATATTCGGTGACGGTGCTGCCGCCCTGGAGCGCGGCCGTGCTCGACAGCGCCATGCGGGCCACCGCGGCCAGCGGCGCCATGTAATAGTCTGCGCACCATTCGATCAGGCGGCGCAGCGGCGCGCCGAGCGGCGGCACGGGCACCACGCCCAGGATCGGGCGCAGCTTGTGTTCGGGCACCTCTGCGCTCGGCAGGCGTTCCGCCTCCCACACCACGCCCAGGATCTGACGCGGCCCCAGCGGGCAGACCACCACCTGCCCCGGCGCGGCATCGAGATGGGCCGGCACCTTGTAATCCAGCGGCCCGAGCGCGGCGTTGAAGACCACGCAACGAATGCGGGTGGATCGAGAACGCGGCGGAGGCTGGGTCATGCCCCCTGCATATAGGAACGGGTGCACAAGGGGCAAACAGGGAACACGCCCGGCGCGGTGTCGTTGAACAGCAGAACCAGTCGATCCCGCCTTTTGCCCTTGGGCCGGCCAGGCGCTTTTGCAACAACCGGCCCGGATGTGGCACTACCGTCAAACCGGCCTGACACGGCGGCGCCGCTGTCCTATAGCGCGCCAGACTCGTCGTCATCCGTTCCAAACCTTGCGCAGGAAACCGCCCCTATGAAGTTCTTTGTCGACACGGCCGACACCGCCGAAATCGCCGATCTTGCCGCAACCGGTCTGCTCGACGGGGTGACCACCAATCCCAGCCTGGTGGCCAAGGCCGGCCGCGATTTCCTGGAAGTGGTCAAGGAAATCTGCCATCTGACGCATGGCCCGGTTTCGGCCGAAGTCGTCGCGCTCGATCACGAAACGATGATGCGCGAGGCCGAAGTGCTGCGCAAGATTGCCGACAACGTGTGCATCAAGGTGCCACTGACGATCGACGGCCTCAAGACCTGCAAGAAGCTGACCGCCGATGGCACCATGGTGAACGTCACCCTGTGCTTTTCGGCCAACCAGGCGCTGCTGGCGGCCAAGGCCGGCGCCACGTTCATTTCGCCGTTCGTCGGCAGGCACGACGACAATGGCTTCGACGGCATGGATCTGATCCGCGACATCCGCCTGATCTATGACAATTATGCCTTCGAGACCGAAATCCTCGTCGCGTCCATACGCCATGGCATCCATGTTCTGGAAAGCGCAAAGATCGGCGCCGACGTGATTACCGCGCCACCGGCCGTGATCAAGGGCCTGTTCAAGCATGTATTGACCGAGAAGGGCATCGAGGGGTTCCTTGCGGATTGGGCAAAGACCGGCCAATCTATCGGCTGACCGCGCGAAAAGGCCTGGGGCGGCGCCGCCCGCCGTTCCCGGCATCGAACATTGCACACTGGACTGACCTTGGCTGCCGAATCCCCGCTCGATACTTTCCGTTCGGTCCTGACCGGCACGTCCCGGGCGCTGGCCGACCAACCCGACGTCGAAGTGGCCTGGACGTCGGACCAGGCAAGCCACACGGGCAAGCTGATGCGCGTGCCCATGCCGGGACGCGCCCTGCCCGCAGACCAGGTGGCCCAGGCGCGTGGCGCTGCCGATTCCATGGCGCTGCGCCTGCGCCTGCACAGCGAAAGCGTCCACAATGCCGGCGCGCCGGCTGAAGCGCTGGCCCGCGCTTGCTATGACGCGGTGGAGCGGGTGCGATATGAAGTGCTCGGCTCTGCCGGGTACGCGGGAATGCGCGGCAATCTCGAAGCGGTGGCGGCCCTGCGCGTCGCCGCCGATCCGATCAGCCGTGCCACCAAGCCCGAAGACGTGCCGCTGCCCACCGCTTTGTCGCTTCTCCTGCGCGAAAAGCTGACCGGCGCGCCCATACCGCCGCTGGCCAAGCTTGGCACGGACATGGTGCGCAGCTGGATCGAAGCCAAGGCCGGCCACGACATGACCGGTCTGGCCGAACACCTGGAAGACCAGAAAGCCTTCCAGAAGCTGGCGCTGTCGATGCTGGGCCACCTCGATCTGACTCAGACGCCCACCCCGGAACAGGACGACGACCAAGACAACGACAACGAGGACGAGGAAGACGACGGCGCCGAAAAGCCGGAAGAGAGTGAATCGAGCGCCGACGAGCAGCAGCCGATCGAGCAGGCGGGCGATACCACCGAAGGCGATGGCGACGGCGAGGACCAAGACGAAGTGGACCAGCCCGACGATTCCGCAGAGGCCGATCTCGCCGACGAGGGCGAAGATGGCATGCTGCCGACCAGGCCCAACCGGCCGTGGACCGATCTGCCCGAAGATTTCGACTACATGACCTATACCACCCGGTTCGACGAGGTGATCGCGGCGGCAGATCTGTGCGACGAGGAGGAGCTGACGCGCCTGCGCGCCTATCTCGACAACCAGATGAAAGGGCTGCAAAGCGTGGTGACGCGGCTGGCCAACCGGCTGCAGCGCCGGTTGATGGCCGCACAGAACCGCAGCTGGGATTTCGACCAGGAAGAAGGCCTGCTCGATGCCGCGCGGCTGGCCCGCGTGGTCATTTCGCCTGGCCAGTCGCTATCCTACAAGATCGAGCGCGACGTGGAGTTCAAGGACACCGTCGTGACGCTGTTGATCGACAATTCCGGCTCGATGCGCGGCCGGCCGATCTCGATCGCGGCGATCAGCGCGGATATCCTGGCGCGCACGCTCGAACGCTGCGGGGTGAAGACCGAGGTGCTGGGCTTCACCACGCGCGCCTGGAAAGGCGGCCAATCGCGCGAGGCCTGGCTGGCCGGGGGCAAGCCGGCCAACCCAGGGCGGCTGAACGATTTGCGCCACATCGTCTACAAGAAAGCCGACGAACCCTGGCGCCGGGCGCGCAAGAACCTGGGTTTGATGATGCGCGAAGGGCTGCTCAAGGAAAACATCGATGGCGAGGCGCTGCTATGGGCACATACCAGGCTGCTGGCGCGACCCGAGGACCGCCGCATCCTGATGGTCATCTCCGATGGCGCGCCGGTGGACGACAGTACGCTGTCGGTCAACAATGCCGGATACCTGGAACAGCATCTGCGCCGCGTGATCGACTGGATCGAAAAGCAGAGCCCGGTGCAACTGGTCGCCATCGGCATCGGCCATGACGTGACGCGCTATTATCGTCGCGCGGTGACGATCATGGACGTGGAGCAGCTTGGCGGCACGATCGTGGAACAACTGGCCGACCTTTTCGAAGTGGATTGAGCGCGGGCGGCGCTCGTCCGCCTGTCGCCACCCGGCCGCAGGCGCCGATCGCGGGAGCGGATCGTGCAATGCTGTTGATGCCGTTGCCGATCCGATCGTTGCCGCCGTGGCGCATCCCGCGCCTTGCGGTCGACGCAAATCCCGGCAATGACCGGCGCATGCTGCGCCGTGTGATCGCCTCCCTGTCCGCTCCGGTCCTGTCCGCCATGGTTCTGTGGATCTCCGCCGCGCCGGCCCTGGCCGATCCCGCCGATATCGCGGCGGCCAGCCGCGGCGTGGTGCGCGTGGTCATCGTGCAGAGCGAAGGGCGCAATTCCACGCTGATCGGCCACGGCAGCGGCTTTGCCGTGACGCCCGAATATGTCGTGACCAATGCCCATGTGGTGGAAGCCCTGCGGCAGGACGATACGCTGATTGCCGGCGTCGTTCCGCCGGAAGGGCGCGGCGGCTTCGAAGCCCGCGTCGTTGCTTACTCCCCACGCAACGACCTGGCCTTGCTCAGGATACTGGGCGCCGGGCACCTTGCCCCGCTTTCGCTTTATGCCGGCCAGGTGGCCGACGGTGCCGATGTCAGTGCCGTGGGCTATCCCGGCAATGTCGATCTGGCGCAGGGTCTTTCGCTGTCCGACCTGGTCAGCCCGCAGGCGGCGGTAAAGACCCGGGGCTATGTTTCCGCGGGGCGCAGTTCGCGCGAATTCGATACGATCCTGCACACGGCGCCCATCGGCTCGGGCAATTCCGGCGGGCCGCTGCTCGATGCCTGCGGGCGGGTCGTCGGGGTCAACTCGTTCGGGACGGTCAGCGACAACGGCACCGACTCGGCGTTCTATTTCGCCATTTCGATGCGGGAGCTTTCGCGATTTCTGCAGCGGGCCGGGGTGCAGGCCCATGCCAGCGATCTGCCTTGCACGTCGATTGCCGATCTCGATCGCGCCGAAAGCGAACGGGCCGCCAGCGACCAGGCCCGCCAGGCGGCCCAAGCCGAAGCGCGGCAGGCGGCGCGAGCCCGCGCGCTGGAACTGGCGCGCCGCCAGGCCGAAATCGAGGTGCTGACCCAACGTGACAACGGCATGGCCATCGCGGTGCTGCTGCTGGTGGCGACGCTCGGCGCGGGTGGCGCCGCGTTCATCTATGCCCAGCGCGACAACCCGCGCGCCACGCGCCTTGCGGGCGGCGCTGCGCTGGCGATGCTGCTGGCCACCGTTGCGGCCTGGGCCTTGCGTCCCAGCCTGCAATCGATCGACTCCCGCGCCGAAGATCTGGTTGCGGCCAGCGAAGCGCCCGATGCCCAGGCCAGCGCCACGCCGGACAAGGCCGCGGTGGCAGGCAACTTCATCTGCGTGATCGATCCCCGGCGCAGCCGCGTGACCGTGTCCGACATGACCGACGTGCCGATCACCTGGAGCGCGGATGGCTGCATGAACGGGCGCAGCCAGTACGGGCTGGCGAGCGACGGCTGGTCACGCGTCGTCGTGCCCAATGGCGAGGATGCGATCGCCGTAACCCGCTTCGACCCCGGCAACAGGACATATACGGTGGAACGGTTCCTGATGGGCCTTGATGCCATGACCCAGGCCCGCGCCGCGCGGCAGAAGATCATCGCCCCGGCCTGCGGCGCCGGTGAAACCGAAGCACGCCGCTTTGGCGACGCGCAACAGGCGATCCGCGCTCTCCTGCCACCCGAACCCAACGAGCGGATGCGCTATAACTGCCAGCCTGCCCCCTGATCATCGGATCGTGCCGGCGCCGCGCTGCCGACAACGCCTGGCGATCGATTTACGCATACGTTTGCATCTGGATCGGCATGGCCTGCCAACTGGTGGCTTGTCATATGGCGGTGACGTTGCTAGGCGCGCCGGGACTGCGGGCCGTCACGTGCATTTGTTGCGCGTCATCGGCCTTGCTTGCAATCCTTGGACGAAGGGGACTGAGGCGCGTGGAGAATTCCAGCGGCATCACCGCCAGCCTTGCCGGGCGTTATGCGTCTGCGCTGTACGAGCTGGCGAAAGAACACGGCCAGGTGGCGGCCGTGGAAGGCGATCTTGAGCGTCTGGCCGATGCCCTGCGCGAATCGCCCGATTTTGTCGCGCTGGTTCGCAATCCCCAGGTAGGCCGGAACGAGGCGGCACGCGCTCTGGCCGCGGTCGGCGAGCTGCTCGGCATATCTTCGCTCACCGCCAATTTCCTCGGCGTGCTGGCGGGCAATCGCCGCCTGTCCGCTCTGCCCGACGTGGTGCGTGCTTTCGCCGCGATCGCGGCAGCCGCGCGCAACGAGGTGACCGCGCAAGTCACCAGCGCGCATCCGCTCGATCAGGCACAGCTGGCCACCCTGGCCGAAAAGCTGGCCGCGCGCATCGGCAAGGCGGTCAAGCTCAAGACCGCGGTCGATCCCGAAATTCTCGGCGGTCTGGTCGTCAGGCTCGGCAGCCAGATGATCGACAGCTCGATCCGCACCCGTCTCAATTCGCTCGCCCAGGCCATGAAGGGCTGAAGCCAAAAAAGTTTGCACGAAAGGCTGAACGATGGAAATCCGCGCCGCTGAAATTTCGAAGGTCATCAGGGACCAGATCGCCAGCTTCGGCACCGAGGCTCAGGTCTCGGAAGTCGGCTCCGTGCTCTCGGTGGGCGACGGTATTGCCCGCATTCATGGGCTGGATCAGGTCCAGGCCGGCGAGATGGTGGAATTCGCCAATGGCGTCAAGGGCATGGCCCTCAACCTGGAAGCCGATAACGTCGGCGTCGTGATTTTCGGCTCGGACTCCGAGATCAAGGAAGGCGATACCGTCAAGCGTACCGGCACGATCGTCGACGTGCCGATCGGCAAGGGCCTGCTCGGCCGCGTGGTCGACGCGCTTGGCAATCCGATCGATGGCAAGGGCCCGATCGAATATACCGAACGCCGCCGCGTGGAAGTCAAGGCGCCGGGCATCATCCCGCGCAAGTCGGTGCACGAACCCGTGCAGACCGGCCTGAAGGCGATCGACGCGCTCGTGCCCGTGGGCCGTGGCCAGCGCGAGCTGATCATCGGCGATCGCCAGACCGGCAAGACGGCCGTGGCGATCGACACGTTCATCAACCAGAAGGCGGCCAACGCCGGCTCCGATGAAAGCAAGAAGCTCTACTGCATCTATGTCGCTGTGGGCCAGAAGCGTTCGACGGTGGCGCAGATCGTGCGCCAGCTCGAAGAAAACGGCGCGATGGAATATTCGATCGTCGTGGCCGCCACCGCTTCGGAACCGGCCCCGCTGCAATACCTGGCGCCCTATACCGGCTGCACCATGGGCGAGTTTTTCCGCGACAACGGCATGCATGCGGTGATCGTGTACGACGATCTTTCCAAGCAGGCGGTGGCCTATCGCCAGATGTCGCTGCTGCTGCGCCGTCCGCCGGGCCGCGAAGCCTATCCGGGCGATGTGTTCTATCTGCACAGCCGCCTGCTCGAACGCGCCGCCAAGATGAACGATGACAACGGCGCGGGCTCGCTTACCGCCCTGCCGATCATCGAAACCCAGGCCGGCGACGTTTCGGCCTACATTCCGACCAACGTGATTTCGATCACCGACGGTCAGATCTTCCTGGAAACCGGGCTGTTCTATCAGGGCATCCGCCCGGCGATCAACGTCGGCCTTTCGGTGTCGCGCGTCGGTTCCTCGGCCCAGACCAAGGCGATGAAGAAGGTTGCCGGGTCGATCAAGCTGGAGCTGGCGCAATACCGCGAAATGGCGGCGTTCGCGCAGTTCGGTTCCGATCTCGACGCTTCGACGCAGAAGCTTCTGAACCGCGGCGCGCGGCTGACCGAACTGCTCAAGCAGCCACAGTTCTCGCCGCTCGGCTTCGAGGAGCAGACGGCGGTGATCTTTGCCGGCACGCAAGGCTATCTCGACGCCATCCCCGTCGATCAGGTCACGGAATACGAAGCCGAGCTTCTCAGCTTCCTGCGCTCGCAGAAAGCCGATCTGCTTGCCGAAATCCGTGACAGCAAGGATCTGGGCGATGGCGCCAGGGCCAAGCTCAAGGAAGCGCTGGACGCCTTTGCCAAGCAGTTCGCCTGATAACGCCCGAATGCAAACAGGTTCATCTCCCGCGCCTGCCCTTTCCGGGCCGGCCGGGGCGATGAAATGGAGATAGACGAGTGGCCTCGCTCAAGGAACTCAAGCTGCGGATCAACTCGGTCAAATCGACCCAGAAGATCACCAAGGCCAAGCAGATGGTCGCCGCGGCCAAGCTGCGCAAGGCGCAGACCGCCGCCGAGGCTGCACGCCCCTATGCCAGCCGCCTGGCCCACGTGATGGCCGGCCTTGCCAGCAAGGTGCAGGTGGGCGAAGGCAGTCCGAAGCTGCTCGCCGGCACCGGCAAGGACCAGGTTCATCTCCTTGTCGTCGCCAATTCCGATCGCGGGCTCTGCGGTGCGTTCAACGCCAACATCGTCAAGGCCGCCAAGGCCAAGGCGCAGGAACTCGCCACCCAGGGCAAGACCGTGAAGTTCTACCTGATCGGCCGCAAGGGCCGCGCCCCGATCCGGCGTGATTTTCCCGATGCCATCGCCGGCGGGTTCGACACCACCGCCGTGCGCGAGGCCGGCTTTGCCGAGGCGGAACGGGTTTCGGCCGAACTGCTGGCGATGTACGAGGCGGGGCAGTTCGACGTTGCCCACCTGTTCTATTCGCAATTTCGCAGCGCGCTGGCCCAGGTGCCCACCTGCCGGCAGATCATTCCCGTACCGGCCCCTGCCGCCGCGGAAGTCAACGATGGCGGCGCCGTCGTCGATTACGAACCCGACGAGGAGGCGATCCTCGCCGATCTGCTGCCGCGCTTCCTGCGGGTACAGTTGTTCGGCGCGCTGCTCGAAAACATGGCGAGCGAACAGGGCGCGTCGATGACCGCGATGGACAATGCCACGCGGAATGCCGGCGAACTGATCAAGAAGCTGACTATCCAGTACAACCGCAGCCGCCAGGCCGCGATCACCACGGAACTCGTCGAAATCATCGCCGGCGCCGAAGCGCTCTGACGACGACCAAGCAGGCAAGGAAAGACTAGAATGGCAACCGCACCTGTCATCAATTCGACCGGCAAGATCAGCCAGGTCATCGGCGCCGTCGTCGACGTCACGTTCGACGGCGAACTCCCGGCGATCCTCTCGGCGCTCGAGACCAGCAACAACGGCAACCGCCTGGTTCTCGAAGTGGCGCAGCACCTGGGCGAAAACACCGTGCGCACCATCGCGATGGACTCGACCGACGGCCTCACGCGCGGTCAGCCGGTCAGCAGCACGGGCGCGCAGATCTCGGTGCCGGTCGGCCCCAAGACCCTGGGCCGTATTCTCAATGTCGTGGGCGATCCGATCGACGACAACGGCCCGGTGGGCGCCGACCAGTTCGCGCCGATCCATGCAAAGGCCCCCGAATTCGTCGACCAGTCGACCGAAGCGGCGATCCTGGTCACGGGCATCAAGGTGATCGACCTGCTTGCCCCTTATGCCAAGGGCGGCAAGATCGGCCTGTTCGGCGGGGCTGGCGTCGGCAAGACCGTGCTGATCCAGGAACTGATCAACAATATCGCCAAGGGCCACGGCGGCGTGTCGGTGTTCGCCGGCGTGGGCGAGCGTACCCGCGAGGGCAACGACCTTTATCACGAATTCCTCGATGCCGGCGTCATTGCCAAGGATGCCAACGGCAACGCCACCTCGGAAGGTTCGAAGGTTGCGCTCGTGTTCGGCCAGATGAACGAACCGCCGGGCGCCCGCGCGCGCGTCGCGCTTTCGGGCCTGACCATGGCCGAATACTTCCGCGACCAGGAAGGCCAGGACGTGCTGTTCTTCGTGGACAACATCTTCCGCTTCACCCAGGCCGGCTCGGAAGTGTCGGCGCTGCTCGGCCGCATTCCGTCGGCCGTGGGTTACCAGCCCACGCTTTCGACCGACATGGGCGCGCTGCAGGAACGCATCACCTCGACCACGAAAGGTTCGATCACCTCGGTCCAGGCGATCTACGTGCCGGCCGACGACCTGACCGACCCGGCGCCGGCCACCTCGTTCGCGCACCTCGATGCGACCACCACGCTTTCCCGCGCCATTTCGGAGCTGGGCATCTATCCGGCGGTGGACCCGCTGGATTCGACCAGCCGCGTGCTGGAGCCGCGCATCGTCGGCGTCGAGCATTACGAAACGGCTCGCCGCGTTCAGGAAACGCTGCAGAAGTACAAGTCACTGCAGGACATCATCGCCATTCTGGGCATGGACGAGCTGTCGGAAGAGGACAAGCTGACCGTCGCCCGCGCGCGCAAGATCCAGCGCTTCCTTTCGCAGCCGTTCCACGTGGCCGAAGTGTTCACCGGCATCCCCGGCAAGTTCGTCCAGCTTGAAGATACCGTCCGCTCGTTCAAGGCGGTGGTCGATGGCGAATATGACCACCTGCCCGAAGCCGCGTTCTACATGGTCGGCGGTATCGACGAAGCGGTGGAAAAGGCCAAGAAGCTGGCGGCCGAAGCCTGAAGCACGATAGTACCCCTCCCGCCTGCGGGAGGGGGCGGTGGAGGGCTTGTAGGGGCGCCCTTCACCCAAGATGGGATCCCCGCCGCCCCTTCCCCACGCCCGTCCCGCCCGCGGGAGGGGAGCCAAGAGGCCCCGTAGCCGACGCGCGGGGATTTGTGACATGCTCCAGTTTGAACTCGTCACCCCGGCCCGCCTCGTCCGCTCCGAAGCGGTATGGCAGGTGGTCGTTCCCGGCACCGAAGGTGAATTCGGCGTCCTCGAAGGCCACGCGCCGTTCATGTCGACCATCAAGGACGGCACGCTCAAGATCTATCGCACGCAAGGCAGCCAGCCTGAAGAAATCCAGGTGCAAGGCGGCTTTGCCGAAGTATCTTCCAAAGGGCTTACCGTTCTGGCCGAACACGTCGAAGGCTGACGAAAAGCCGCAAGCACCGCTGGCAGACTTTGCCGCGCTGTGCCACGCTGCGCGGCCAATCGCTGCCAACGGGGTTCGTCATGCGCTTGCCGCTACTTCCTGCCGCCGCGCCGCTGGCCCTGATCGCGGGGACCACGGTCCATGCCTATGACGTTGCTGAAAAATCGCTGGAGACGCTGCGTGCCGATCTCGACGCCGGACGAGTGACCTCGGCCGAACTCGTCGCCGCTTACGAGGCCCGGATCGCCCGCCTCGATCCCTCGCTCCATGCCGTTATCGCGCTCAACCCTCGCGCGGCCGACCAGGCCCGCGCTGCCGATGCCGCCCGACGCGCGCGGCCTATGCGCCGGCCGCTCGATGGCATTCCCGTTCTGGTCAAGGACAATATCGAAACGGCCGACCCGGTGGCGACGACCGCGGGCAGCCTGGCGCTCGCCGGCAACGTGACCGGTCGTGACGCCCCGCTGGTGGCCCGCCTGCGCGCGGCGGGCGCGATCGTTCTGGGCAAGACCAACCTTTCCGAATGGGCCAACATCCGCTCCGACCATTCGATCAGCGGCTGGAGCGCCATGGGTGGCCAGACGCGCAACCCTTATGACCTGCGGCGCACGCCCTGCGGATCGAGCGCCGGCTCGGCGGTGGCCGCCGCCGCCAGCCTTGCCGCCGTGGCCGTGGGCACCGAAACCGATGGCTCGATCACCTGCCCCGCCGCGGTGAACGGCCTGGTCGGGTTCAAGCCGACCGTCGGCCTGGTTTCCCGCACCCATATCGTGCCGATCAGCCACAGCCAGGATACCGCTGGCCCGATGGCGCGCAGCGTGCGCGACGCCGCGCTGCTGCTCGATGCCATGGCAGGCAGCGATCCGGCCGATCCGGCCACCGAACGCGCCGATCGCCAGGATCGCGCCATTGCCGCCCGGTTGTCGCCCGACGCGCTCAAGGGCGTGCGGCTAGGGGTCATGCGCTTTGCCGCCGGGTTCCACCCGGAAACCGATGCCGTGTTTGAGCAGGCGCTGGCCACCTTGCGCGCCGCCGGTGCCGTGCTGGTCGATATCACGGCCAGGCCCCCCGCCACCGCCGGGCTGGGCGAACGGGAAGAGCAGGTGCTTTCCAGCGAACTCAAGGCAGACATGGCACGCTATCTGGCCTCGACCGACCCCATCAGCGTGCCGACACGCACGCTGGCGGACCTTGTCGCCTTCAACAACGCCCATGCCGCCCGCGAGCTTGCCCTGTTCGGGCAGGAATTTTTCGAAAACGCCGAGAAGACCAAGGGCTTGACCGATCCTGTCTATCTCAAGGCAGCCGCCGAAGCGCGACAGGCCGCCGGCCCGGACGGGATCGATCGCATGCTGGCCGACCATCGCGTGACGGCGCTGGTCGCGCCGACCATGGGCCCGGCCTGGCTGATCGATCCGGTATTGAAAGATCACTATGTCGGCGGTGGCGCCGGCGGGTTGGCGGCGGTGGCCGGTTACCCCCACCTGACGGTGCCGATGGGGCTGGTTGCCGGGCTCCCCGTGGGGATATCGTTCATCGGCACCGCCTGGGACGATGGCCGCATACTGGCCTATGGCTATGCCTTCGAACAGGCTGGCCAGGCGCGCCGTGCGCCACCACCCCTGCCCTGACGGCTGTGAAAATCTATCCGCCCCTGTCCTGCGCCGGACGGCGTCCGGTAAGCCGCAGATAAAACCGGGAAAAGTAGGACGGATCTTCGAAACCGAGTTCGGCGGCGACTTGCGCGGCCGTTGCGTTGGTATAGCGCAGCATGCGCTGGGCTTCGCGCGCAAGGCGCCGATGCACCACGTCCATCGGGCTGCACCCCAGCCTGGCTGCCGTGAGCCGCGAAAGCGTGCGCGGCGTGGTGCCAAGGGCGGCAGCATAGAACGCCAGTTCGCGGTGGCTGCGAAAATGCACCTCGACAAGCTGCGCAAAGCGGTCGAGGCGCGTGTCGCGCGGCAGGCTGGAAGCAGGCAACGGCATGGCCACACAGCGTGCCAGCGTCTCGGCCAGCGCCAGCAGCAACGGATCCGTGCTTGCACGTTCGGCTTGCAGCATCAGCATTTCGGCTGCCAACCAGGCTGCGCGGCGGGCCGGCTGGGGATCGAGCGCCTCGATCTGCCCCTGAACCAGCGCTCGCCGCAACGGATCGGCGGCGGCCGGGGCACGACCGGTGAAATCGGCATCGAGTGTCACGACATGGCCCGCCACGCCGGCGGCAAAGCGGAAGCCATGCACGACGCCGGCGGGCACCATCACGGCAAGCGGCCCTGCGAGCACCTGCTCTACCCCATCGAACGTGATAAGGGCCTGTCCTGTGTGCACCAGCAGCAATTGCACGAAGTGAGCGTGGCGATGCGGCCGTATCTCCCAGTCATGCAGCGCAGATCGCGCAGCAATCGTTTCGATATGGGCAAAACCAGCCGCAACATCGCCCTGTTCCTCGCCATAGAGGGCATAGCTTGGAATGGCCGGTTGCACCATCTCATATGTCCTGAAAGTGCCAACTTATGTCGGCTGCATGCATTCCTGCAAGGCTCCGGGAATGTCAAGATCGGGGCATGAGGTGCAGTGATCGATGTGCTGCCCGAGGGAGAGAAACGAGCGATGAAAACCCAAGTTGCCATCGTTGGCGCCGGCCCCGCCGGCCTGCTGCTCGGCCACCTGCTGCGTGCCGAAGGTATCGATTGCGTGATCGTGGAACGCCAGACCGGCGATTACGTGCTGGGTCGCATCCGCGCCGGGGTGCTGGAATCGATCACGGTCGGGCTGATGGAGCGCCTTGGCCTGGATGCCCGGCTCAAAGCCGAAGGGCTGGTGGAGGAAGGATTCAACCTGGCCGATGGCGAGCGGCTGATACGCATCGACGTGGCCGATCTGACAGGCAAGACGGTGACGGTCTATGGCCAGACCGAAGTGACCCGCGACCTGATGGACGCGGCACCCGAACGCGGCCTCCAGGTCCTTTACGACGCGGCCGACGTGGCCCTGCATGCAATCGAAAGCGATGCACCGTGGCTCACCTTCATCCACGACGGACGCGAGCAGCGACTGGACGCGCGTTTCATCGTGGGATGCGACGGGTTTCACGGCCCATCGCGCAAAGCCATTCCCGCTGGCGTGGTACGCGAATACGAGCGCGTCTATCCGTTCGGCTGGCTGGGCATTCTGGCCGATGTGCCGCCGTGCAACGATGAATTGATCTATGCCAACCACGAGCGCGGCTTTGCCCTGGCCTCCATGCGCAGCCATACCCGCAGCCGTTACTACGTCGACGTGCCCCTGACCGAAAAGATCGAGGACTGGAGCGACGCGCGCATATGGGACGAACTGGCGATCCGCCTAGGTCCCGATGCCGCGGCGCAGATGACGCGCGGCCCCTCGATCGAAAAATCGATAGCGCCGCTGCGGTCCTATGTGTTCGAGCCGATGCGGCACGGCAGCCTGCTGCTGTGCGGCGATGCGGCGCATATCGTCCCGCCCACCGGCGCCAAGGGCCTCAACCTGGCGGCAAGCGACGTGCATTATGCGGCGCAGGCGCTGACGGCGTTTTTCAAGGGCAACGATCCTGACGCGATCGCCGGATATTCGGCCAAGGCCCTGGCGCGCGTGTGGAAATCGGAGCGCTTCAGCTGGTCGCTGACCAAGCTGATGCATCGTTTTCCCGAAGACGGGCCGTTCGAACGGGCCATGCAGGTTGCCGAACTGGACTATATCTCCACCAGCCGCGCCGCGCAGACCAGCATTGCCGAAAACTATGTCGGCTTGCCGGTGTGACTATCTGGTGGCGCGCGCACCAGCCATGGCCGCACGCAATTGCAACCGCCGTTTGACGGTGCGCGCGCCCATTTTCCCCGGAATGTGACAGATTACCAGACCTCGTCATGGCGCGGTCACAAAAAAACCACAAGAAGCCGCTATTGCTTTCCCAGCAGGCGGGCTCATGCGTCAAATCGATATCTTGTTGACCAATCCGCTCGAGGGCGGGCACGACGCCTTTGCCCATGGCGACCTCAAGGTGATCTTCCACCCCTGGCACGGCGCCGGGCCGCTGCCCTTGCTCGACGGGCGGCCCTGGGCTTTCGTCGACTGGCTGCTGCCCGAGCTTTCCGGCCTGGAACTGTGCCGCCGCCTGCGCTGCGACACACAGACCGAAACAGCACATGTGACCATGGTGCTGGAAGAGGACGACGCCGAGGCCAAGCGCCGCGCGCTGCGCGCCGGGGCAGACGATTACATCGTCGGCCCGATCGATCGCGGCACGGTGCTGGATCGCGTGCTCTCGGTGCAATTGCCGGAACGCGAAGCGGTAACCCGCACGCTGCGCCTCGGCGATCTGAGCCTCGACCTGACGGCCTTGCAAGCGCGGTGGAAGGACAAGGCGATTGCCCTGATGCCGAACGAACTGCGCCTGCTGCGCTATCTGATGGAACAGCCGGGCCAGGTCTTTTCCCGCCAGCAGCTGATCGCCGCCCTGGGTAAGCAGGGCCAGCCGATCGACGAACGCACGGTCGATGCCTGGGTCAGCCGCCTGCGCCGCGCACTACGCGATGCCGGCGCCGGATACCCGCTACGCACCGTACGCGCGCTGGGCTATGTGCTGGATAAGCCTTGACACTGGCGACGCTTGACGCTTGGCCCAGCCCGACCTCCTTTCTTGAAGACAAGAAGATGGGCTGGGTGCCGTTCAGAATTTCATGCCGCCGCGAATGCCGACCGTGCGGGGCTGGTTGGGCACCACATAGACCCGGTTATAGCATACGCCACAGGCGATATACCGTGCAAGCTGGCCACGTTCATCGAAAGCATTGGTGGCGAACAATTCAAGCGAATACTTGTCCCATTCGCTGCCGAATGCCAGATTTACCTGTGTAAACGCCGGGAGGCGCCCAAGCAGATCCGCCGGATTGATGAAAGTGCCGGCCTGCAACAGTCTGGTGCGCACATCAGACGCGGCAGAGCTTTGGTAAGTCGCGTTGATCTGTCCATAAACCTTCGCAAGGCCAAGCGGAACGGTATAACGCAGCGTGCTGGCCAACTTCCACTTCGGCGTGATCGGCAAGCGGGTGTTGGCCGGCGCGGAAACGTAATTGCCGCTGCCGGAACAGGAATAGGACAGATCTTCCGAGGCACAAAGGTTCTTCGTCGTACGAGCATCGGTGTAAGAGCCGCTCAAGTTGAACGACAAGCCACCCTTGGCAACTGTGGCATCGAACTCCACGCCGCGAATGCGCGCATTGGGGCCGTTGCTGATTTCGGTCAAGCTGTTGGCACCGAGGAAAGCGAACTGGAAGTTCTTCCAGTTCTGAAGATATACGGCAGTGTTGAGCCGCAGAAGCCCACCGAACAAGGTTGTCTTCAACCCTGCCTCGAAGTTCGTAAGATAGTCTGGCTGGTAAGGGCCCTGGCCGGCGCGGCGGTTGAACCCGCCGGGGCGGAAGCCACGCGAGACGGTGAGATAAGCCGTCACATTGGCTTCCGGTTTCCATGTCAGGTTGAAACGATAGGTGGCGCCATCGCCCTTGGCACGTTTGGGCACGACGCTTCCGTTGGAATATTCACCCACGTTGGTGCATGGACCGCCATTGACCGCGGCAGGCAGGAGCGTGATATTGGTCTGGCCGGCCAGTTGCGCTTCGCGCAGTGTAAGGCCACTGGTGGTATAGCAAGCCGCCACCCCGGTTCGCGATGAACCGGCGGCGTTGGGCGGGGGATTGTCGTCGGCGCCCTGATAATAATCAGGATTTCGGCCAAAGCCGGCAAACCCGATCAACGTATTGTCATATCGGAAATAGCGGCCACCCGCCGTGGCGGTTATCGTGGGCGTGAAATCATAACTTACTTCGCCGAACGCAGCATAGTCCCTGTCGACGCGGTATTGTTGCGTGAGCCAGAGCGTGCCCGGCTTGCCGTTGACGGACAGATCGTCAGCCAGGCCCTGCACCTGGTAATCCTGGTGAATATCGTTCGACTGGAACTGATAGAACAATCCACCGACAAAGCGCGCCTGTTCGCCGGCCGGTGAGGCGACGCGCAGTTCGTGGCTCATCTTCTTGAAATGATCCTGGCCGAAAACCTGCTGGATCGGTTTGACCTGGTTGCCCGCATTATCCTTGTAATAGAAATATCCGGCAAGGCCGCCGACGCTGGCATAAAGCGAGTCATAAGCTTCGGCATAATCGGTGTAGTCGCTGGACGAGAATGTTTTGCGATCAAGATAGGCCCCGGCATATGTCAGATCCCAGTTGCCGATCTTGCCTTCGATTGTCAGCGACGCCTGGGCAAAGATATCGCGGCGATATTCCGGCAGGAAGTGTTGCACCTGCAAATCGCCAAGCCTCGTGTCGAAACCATAGTTGCCGTGGCTGCGCGTATCCTGGTACATGATCCCCGGCGTGACAGTCCAACCACCGTCGAGATCGACTTTCAGCAGGGCACGACCGCCGGCTATGTCGGTGTCGTTGTAGTTTTTCTTGACGAATTGACTGTTGTTGATGGTGATGCCGCCCGGCTGCGGCTGGAAGCTGCGCGTGCCGGCCACGTTGTCGATGAAACCCGCGTCTTTCTGGTAATACCCGACCACGCGCAGCGCGGCTTTTTCCGACAACGGGAAATTGAGCATTCCTTCCACCGAGCCGCCGGTGCCGCCCTTGTGCACCTGGTTCACCTCGACATTCATCGTGCCATATGTGCCCGAGGTATCGGGCTTGTTGGTGATGATGCGGATCGTGCCGGCCTGCGAAGAAGCGCCATAGAGCGTGCCTTGCGGGCCGGCGAGGCTTTCGATCCGGGCGATGTCGTAAACGTGAATGTCGAGATTGCCGCCGACCGTGGTGACCGGCTGCTCATCGAGATAGACGCCCACCGACGGCAGCGGGCCGGAATGGTTGCCGTCCCCGCCCGAGGCGACGCCACGCATGTAGATGATATTGACGCCCGGCGTGCCCGTTCCCTGAGAGATGACCGAGGGCAGTTGCTGGGTATAGCCGTTGAAGTTCGAAACGTTGAGCTGGCTGAGCTTTTGCGTGCCGAGCGCCTGGATCGAAATCGGGACGTTCTGAAGATTTTCCGAACGCTTTTGCGCGGTCACGACGATTTCGTTGCTTTCGCCCGTATCGGCCTGAGCCTGGGGTGCAGCATCCTGCGCCATGGCAATGCTGGCGGGCGCCATCAAAGCGGTACTCGTCATTAAAAGAAAGCGCGAGAATCCCGCCGTCGCAGTACGCATGCCAACCCACCCTGAACGTTTATCGTGCCCGCGATGTGCGCCGCAATGGGAACCTGCGTCAAGCAGTTACAATCTCAACCACATGTTCTTAGATCACAGTGACAGTTTTGCAACGGGCCTGGCAGTCACGCAAACTGTTGCGGTGCTTCCGGATAAGCATCGAGCACCGGCCCGAGCGCCGCCTTGAGCGGATCGAGCCAGGGCTCGAACGCTTTCCAGCCTTCCGTCCCTTCGCGAAAGATGGGCTGCCGCACCTGTTCGGAACTGGCGGTGCGAACCGCTCTTTCGGTGCGGTAAAAGCTGAGGCAGTCCGGCTCGAACGGCAGGCCGCAGGCGGCAAGCAGGGCGCGCACTTCCGCTTCGGTGTCTTCCACCATGCGCTCGTAGATCACGCGATGCACCGTGCCCGGCTGCACCGCATCGACATGGGCCATCAGCCGCACGTAATCGGCATAGTAGCGACCCATGTCACTGAGATCATAGCTGAAGCCCTGCCCCCGGGCGAAGTGCTGCTTGAAATTGGAAAAGCAGCAGCCCAGCGGATGGCGCCGCGCATCGATGATCCGCGCATGCGGCAGGATCAGCCGGATCAGCGGCACGTGTACCCAGTTGTTGGGCATCTTGTCGATGAACAGCGGACGGTCGGTATGGCGCTGAATGCGGGTGGTATGCAGATAGCTTTCGCCCAGCCTGCGCAATCCGGCCGGGTCGAGCGCGGCAAGCCCCGCGGGATAATCGGGTATGCTGCGCGCCAGTTGCGCGATATCGGGCAATTCGCTGGTGCCTTCCACCCGGGAATGACTGGCAAGAATCTGTTCGACCAGCGTAGAGCCGGCGCGCGGCATGCCCAGGACGAAGATCGGATCGCGCGCATCGTGCCCGGCCCCCTGCCGCGCGGCGAACAGAGCCGGCGTGGCGGTGGCAATCATGGCATCGACCGTCTGCGTGGTTTCTTCGGCTTTGTACGGTATGCGGCGACGGCGCAGCGCATTGCCTGCGGCATAGTGGGCAAAGGCCGCCTGCGCTTCGCGGCGGTCTTCGAACGCCTTGCCCAGCGCGAAATCGAGATGCCAGCGGTCTTCGGCGGCCAGCGCCGGATCGGCCAGGGCCTGCTGCATCGCGGCCAGGTCTTCCTCGGCAAAGCGCACGGTCTTGAGATTGGCGAGGCTCCACCACGCTTCGCCCAGCCCGGGCATCAAGGCAATGGCCCGTCGATAGGCGGCGATGCCGTCGGCCTGGCGGCCCACGGTTTTGAGCATGTGGCCATAGCTCATCCACACGCGCGGCTGGTCCGGCGCTTGCGCCAGCACTCTTTCGTAAAGGGCCAGAGCCTCGTCGAAAGCGCCGATGCGCCCTTTGGCGGCAGCGGCCAGATTGGCATGACCGAGATTCTCCGGGTCCTCGACCGTGACCTGGGCAAGCTGTTCCAACGCCTCTGCAGCGCGATTGGTGCGATAGAGCACCAGAGCGAGATTGGCGCGCGCCGGGGTAAATGCGGGATCGAGCTCGATCGCGCGGCGCAACAGGTTTTCGGCATCGCCATAGCGGCCGATCCGGCCCGCCAGTTCCGCGAACAGGCGGATGGCGCGCACATCGAACGGGTCTTCCTTGAGAAGCGCACGCAGCAAAGGTTCGGCACGCGGCAGATCGTTCGCATTCAAGGCCGCTGCCGCCGCAACGAGGCGCGGATCATAAGCGGGGCGTGGAGCTAGGGTCACATCGGTCATCGCAGGCGACAACAAACATGGTGACGCCGCGCGATCAAGCGTTAGTCTTGTCAAAGCCGGCCGGGCACGGCGCGCGCGGGGGAAAAACGGCGTGGCAGACAGAGCGAAGCGGGGCCTGGGTTTCTGGATGACGCTGGCTTTGGTCGTGGGCAACCTGATCGGCTCGGGCATCTATCTTCTGCCTGCGACGCTGGCACCGCTCGGGATCAACCAGCTCGCGGGCTGGATGGTGACGATTGCCGGCTCGCTGTGCATGGCCATGGTCTTTGCCCGACTCGCGGCACGCCAACCGCTGCCGGGCGGACCGTTTGCCTATGTCATGCAGCAATTCGGCCCCGGTGCCGGCTTTGCCGCGGCCTGGGCCTATTGGACCATGACATGGGCCGGCAACGGCGCGGTGGCCGTGGCAGTGGTTTCCAATCTCAGCCTGCTGGTTCCCTGGCTGGGCCACACGCCGGGCGCCCCGGCGGGAGTCGCCGTGGCGGCGGTATGGCTGCTGACCGCGATCAACATCCGCGGGGTGCGCGGCGCGGGCGACGTGCAGATGGTGACAACCGTTCTCAAGCTGGTGCCGCTGGTGGGGGTTATCGCCCTGGCACTGTGGCTGCTGGCCACGGGCGCCCCGCGCGAGGTCCAGCCACCGGTGGCGCTTTCGTCCACGCTGGTGGCCAGCGCGGCGGGGCTCACGTTCTGGGGTTTCCTCGGGCTTGAATCCGCGACAGTCCCGGCCGGGAAGGTGGAAAACGCCGCCCGGGTCGTGCCGCGCGCCACGCTTATCGGCGTCGGGCTGGCGGGCCTGGTCTATCTGGGTATTGCCCTGGCGTTTCAGGCCTATATGCCCCAAAGCCTGGCGGCTGCATCCCCTTCCCCCGTGGCCGAATTCCTGGGGCGGCGGCTGGGCGGCGACATTTCGGGGATCGTGGCGGCCTTCGCCGCGATCAGCGCGTTCGGGACACTCAACGGCTTTATCCTGGTGCAGGCCGAAGTACCCTGGGCCATGGCGCGCGACGGCTTGTTTCCCGCCTGGTTCGGCAAGGAAACCAGGGCCGGCACGCCGATCAACGCGCATCTCGTTTCGTCTGCCCTGCTGACCGTGATCACGCTGCTGAACTATGGCCGCGACATGGGAAACCTGTTCACGTTCATTGCGTCGATAAGCCTGGCGGCCGGGTTGCTGACGTATGTCGCGACAATGGCCGCCGCCATGCGCCTGCTGCGCGACGAGCCGGTGATCGTGATCCTGGCGGTTCTTGCCGCATCGTTCAATGCCTGGGCGCTGTGGGGCCTGGGATACGAGGCGATCGGCTATGGCCTGGGGCTGGTGGCGCTGGGTCTGCCGGTCTATCTCGCAGTGCGATGGAAACGTCTCGGTTCAATGGCCTGATCAAAGGACAGCGTTGCCCCGCCCCGCTTTGGCCTGCGCGGGAACGGGGCTTTTGCTGCATCATTGCCGGTGCAGCATTTTCCACAGGAGCGAGCGGTCGCGGATGATTTCCGCCGCGGCGTTGTGGCCTGGCGCGCCGGTCACGCCACCGCCCGGGTGCGTTCCCGAACCGCACATGTAAAGGCCCTTGATCGGGGCGTGATAATCGCCGTGGCCCAGCACCGGGCGCGCGGCCCAAAGCTGCTCCAGGCTCATGCGGCCATGGAAGATGTCTCCCCCGATCAGGCCGAACTTGCGCTCGAGATCCAGCGGCGAATGGATCTGGCGGGCAATGACGGCATTCCTGAAGTTGGGCGCATGTTCGGTAATCGTGTCGATCACCTGATCGGCCACGTGCTCGCGCACATCGTCCCAACTGCGCCCGTCGGGCAACTCGGGGCTGAACTGCTGACAGAACAGGCTGGCGACATGGGCGCCTTCCGGGGCAAGGGTCTTGTCCACCGTGCTGGGTATCTTGATTTCGACGATCGGCTTTTTCGACCAGCCGTGAACGCGCGCATCGTCATAAGCCTGGTCCATGTAATCCATGCCCGGGGCAATGATGATGCCGGCGGTATGGTGTTCGGCCTGGCTCTTGCCCGGAAGCACGGTGAAATCCGGCAGTTCGGAAAGAGCGACGTTCATGCGGAAGGTGCCCGATCCGGTCTTGTAGCCATCAATGGCGCGCGCGAAATCGGGATCGAGATCGGCGCGCTCGACAAGCTGGCGATAGAGCAATGCAGGGCCAACGTTGGCAGCCACGATCGGGGCATAGAGTTCCTCCCCGCCCACGAGCTTGACCCCGGCGGCCTTGCCCTTGTCGACGAGTACTTTGGCAACCGGGCTCTCCAGGCTGATGTCCACCCCGGCCAGCACGCAGGCCCTGGCCATGGCCTGGGTTATCGCGCCCATGCCGCCCACCGCATGGCCCCAGGCGCCCAGCTTGCCGTTCACTTCGCCAAAAACGTGGTGCAGCAGCACATAGGCCGAACCCGGCGTGGAAACCCCGGCGAAATTGCCGACCACTGCATCGAAGCCGAATGCGGATTTGACGTGATCGTCTTCGAACCAGCCATCCAGAAACTCCCGCGCGGACCGGGTGAAGATTTCCAGCAGATCGCGCTGCGCGGCCAGGTCCATCCGGGCCAACGGCCAGCCCTGCCGCGCGGCGGCCGCAAGGGCATGCAACCCGCCACCCACGTTGGGCGGGCACTGAAGGGCCAGATCGCGCAAGACCTGCGCCACCCGTTCCAGCGCCGCGTCATAGCGCGGATAGGCATCGGCATCCTTCTGCGAGAAGCGGGCGAATTCTGCCTGTGTCCGCGCCGCGCCGCCGCCGAGCTTCAGATAGGTATCGGCAAACGGAAAGAAGTTGCTGATCTGGCGTTCGAGCACGCGGTAGCCGTGATCGGCCAGCTTCATGTCGGCGATCACCTTGGGCCGCAACAGGCTGACGGTATAGCTGGCGGTGGAATTGCGAAAGCCGGGATGGAATTCCTCGGTCACGCAGGCGCCGCCCACGATGTCGCGGCGTTCGAGCACACGCACTTTCATGCCGGCCTTGGCCAGGTAGAAGGCGCAGACCAGGCCATTGTGGCCACCGCCGATGATCAGGGCGTCGTAACGGTTGCTCATCGTGTCGTGTCCTTTGAGGGGGTTAGCTGGATCTATGGGGTCGTTTCCTGCCACCCCGCATCGCGTGATGACATGGGCCGGCTCCAGCCCGGCGGCGGCTGGCGATGCAGGCGCGCTTCGGGAATGAGCGCGCGGATCTTGCGGGCAAAGCTGCGCAGGCACACTTCGCTCCGGCCGATCGGGCCGGCGCCATAGCCGGGCGAGCCCATGCCCTGCTGCACGCGCTCGATAAGCCAGGTGTCTTCCCGGTTGACCACGCGGTTGATCCGCCAGTTGGCATAGCGCACCAGTTTCATCGTCCGCTGCTGCCCGGGCGGGGTTGCGCTGTCGGGCAGGGCGAACACCATTTCGCGTAGCGTGCAGGTGGTGGGCGATGTCGGCAGCCACTGCATGAAATCGACCTGGTCGGCATAGATATCGAACGCCATGTTGGGCCAGAGCTTGTAATAGAGCCAGCGTCGCTGTGCCGCATCGGGCAGGTGCGGCACGCGCGGCAGGTGGGCCTGATAGAATCGCTCCCAGAAATGGCGGCTCGGCGCGTCGACCAGATCGCCTTTCATGCGATCGGCCCATGGTGCGGCGGAAATTTCGTAAGACTTGCCGAACAGGCGCGAAAGGCCGTCATGCGCCACGGGAATGTGCAGATTGTCGGAATAGTTGTCGCCCACGTTCTTCCAGTTCACCGCGCGCGGGCGCTCGCGCACGTCGCCGATGCGGCGCAACGCGGCCAGGCGATAGGGGGCCACTTCCGCTTCGTAAGGCGCCATCATTTCGGCGACGCCGGGAAAGCCATGGTTTTCCAGCCGCACGAAGACGAAGCCGTGCCAGACTTCGAGATCGACCGGCACCAGACCGTTTTCGGCAGGATCGAGCGCGGGATAATCGTGCCGCATCGGCACCCCGGTCAACCGCCCGTCGGTTTCATAGGTCCAGGCGTGATAAGGGCACACGAACTTGCGCACAGACCCCGCAGCCCCTTCCACCAGGCGCATGGCGCGGTGGCGGCACACGTTGAGAAACGCACGCAAAGCGCCGTCTTCGCCGCGCACGACAATGACGTTTTCCCCGCAATAGGCCAGGTTGCGCCAGTCCCCCGGCCGGGCCAGATCGCTGTCATGGCAAACGATCTGCCAGGACGGCCGGATGATACGGTCCATTTCGAGCGCGGCAAATTCGGGATCGTGGTAAACCCAGCCGGGAAGGCCCCGATCCGCGTCGGGATCGGCGGCTCCCGTTTGACCGGCGCATTGCGCTATCAGCGAATGACGGTGTTCACCGGGAACAAGATCGGCCATGGGTTGAACGAATCCTCCTATTGTACAAATGTACAACAACACTTGGGAAGTGCAAGATGCCAGGTGCCGATGCTCACGACGACGGCCCGCCCCGCCCCCCTGCCCCACGCCGGTCGCGGCAACCGCTGGGGCGCCGGGCAGAACCCGACGCCCGGCGGCAAAGCCTGATCGAGGCGGCGATGCGCGTGCTGGCCCGCGCCGGTGCCAACGGTGCGAGCTTGCGCGCGATCGCCCAGGAAGCCGGCGTCTCGCCCGGGCTCGTCGGCCATTACTTCACCGGGATCGACGCGCTGATTGCCGAAACCTATGGCCACGTGGATGCCATGGTGACCCGGGCACTCGACGCCGCTGTCGCAGCCGCGCCCCCCTTGCCCGAAGCCCGGCTGGAAGCCTTCGTCACCGCAAGCTTTGCCCCGCCGGTCGCCGAGCCGGCTCTGCTCGCCACCTGGATCGCGTTCTGGAGCCTGGTGCCCAACCAGCCGCAGATCGCCCGCCAGCGTGACGCGCAATATGCCGGCCATCGGGAACGGCTGGAACGTCTGCTGCTGGAAGCAGGCGTGGCGCAGGCGCGGCTCGCCCAGGCGGCAATCGCGGTGACGGCGCTGGTCGACGGACTGTGGCTCGAGCTGTGCCTGTCGCCACGTGGCCTGTCCGGCAAAGAGGCAGGCACGATCGCCCGGCGTTTCCTGCGGAGCCTTTGTGCCCCGGAGTCTAGCGGGACAGATCGGTGAACAGGCTGGTCAGATAAACAATCCCCGGGCCGATGTTGGACAGCGGCACGCGCTCGTCGAGGCCGTGCGCAAACTGCTCGCTCTGCTTGATAAATACCGGGCCGGCGCCATAGGCGTCCACCCCGTTGGCGCGATACCACATCGAGTCCGACGCCCCCGATGCCTGGCCGGGGATGACCACGATGCCAGGATAGGCAAGGCCGATGGCCTTGTTGGCCGCATTGACGAAATCCGGGCGCATCGGGCTGGCGGGGGACGTGGTCGAACCCTGGGTCACATCGGCAAACCGGACGGCCGGGGCGTTAGCCACGCGGACCAGTTCGGCCATGATCTCGTCGCGCTGGTGCCCGGGAAAGATCCGGCAGTTGATATTGGCGGTGGCGCGTTGCGGCAGCGCGTTGAGCGCGTGCCCGCCATTGACCATCGTCGGCACGCAAGTCGTTTCGACGTAACCGATGAATATCGGCAGGCCCCGCAAGGTGGCGATCGCCTCGGCGTCGGTGGCATCGGCGGCAAAGGTGCGCATGGCCCCGGCAACCCGGGGATCGGGCATGGTTCCGGCCACGCCCTGGAAAAACGCTTTGGTCAGCGGGTTCTGTTCGGGGGTGAAGTGATAGGCGCCGATATTGACCAGCGCCTGGGAAAGCTGGACAATCGCATTGTCTTTGTGCGGTTTGGAACTGTGGCCGCCCGGATTGGTCACTTCCAGCCGGAAATCGGCATAGCTTTTCTCGGCGCCGTCCCAACTCCAGACCTGCGGCTTGCCGGTGTCTTCGGCCAGCAGGCCGCCGCCACCATCGAGATTGATGACCAGGTCGGCGCCTTTCAGGCGTTCGGCCAGCAGGCGGCTGGTCTTCATCTCTGTCTCTTCATCGCCCGAGAAAGCGATCACGATCGTTCGCTGCGGCTTGTAGCCCCGTTGACGCATCTCGATCAGCGTGGACACGGCGAGCGCGGCTTTCAGTTTCATGTCGAGCGCGCCGCGCCCGAAAAGATAGCCGTTTTCCACCACCGGCACGAACGGATCGCGCTGCCAATCCGCACGCTTTGCCTCGACCACATCGATATGGCCCGAAACGACCAGCGGCTTGAGCCCGGGATCGCTGCCTTTCCAGGTCGCCAGCAGATAGGCGGTGTCATTAACCGGCACGATTTCAATATCGGCTGGTACCCAGCCGGCCTTGATCAGCGTGTCACGATAGAGCGCGGCCACTTTGGGCGTTTCGTTGCCCGGCCCCTGGACCGACCGCATGGCCATGGTCTGCTTCGCCAGGTCCAGAGCCTGCGCTTCCGCTCCCGAATGAGCCGCCGCCCTCGCAGGCACGGCCGTAAGGGTGAGAAGGGCAAGCACAAGCGCGGGCAAAGTGGGCTTCATCTGACGCTCCAGAACGACATGAAACAGGTTTGGCACACAAAAAGTGGGTAGCCGCGCCAGGCGGGCAATTCGCATAATTGCCATCGCACCGCGGGATTGCAAAGCATTTCAATAATTTTTCTGTATATTAATCAGTGATATGATGCAATTCTGCAAAGCCCGGCCGTGAAAGCTGCATATAATAGACAGGGACAGTTGCATTAATTGCAATATAAACTTTGGTTTTCGCACTTGCAAAGGTGCACTGCGGCATACAAAAGGGTCGGGCCTTTCAGGCATCCTCTCCCAAACTTTTCAAGGCCGCTCCATCTGGTGCGGCCTTTTTTTCGGCTTGCCGGGCGGTGCTGCGTGGCGGCAAGCCACCATAGGCCGGAGGCCATCCCGCGCGCAACCTGCGTGACGGAACGGAACCTTCAATCCATAAGGCACCTGAACCGGGAGATGTGCCGGAGAGGATCAGTTGCGTGTTTAGACCGAAAGCGACGTCGCGGTCAGGCCTGCGGGCTTTGCTGACCATGGGTCCGCCCGCCATTTTCTGGCCCGCGCCGGCCCTGGCCAGTGCGCCGGCCCAGACCGAGCGAGAGGCGCAGCCGATCGTGGTCAGCGGCGTGGGCCTGGAAGCGACGCCGGCGAGCCCTGCCTACAACACGCAGACGATTTCGGCGGCGCAGCTCAACGCAACGGCATCGGGACGCCTTGACGATGCTTTGCTTTCGGCCGCCGGTGTCCAGCAGTTCCGCCGCTCAGACAGTCGCGCGTCAAACCCTTCGGCGCAGGGCATCACGCTGCGCGCGCTGGGCGGCAACGCCACCAGCCGCACGCTGGTGCTGCTCGATGGCGTGCCCATGGCCGATCCGTTCTTCGGCTATATTCCGCTGAGCGCGATCGATCCCGAGCGGCTGGCCCGCGTGCGGGTGCAGCGCGGCGGCGGATCCGGCGCTTTCGGCGCGGGCGCGGTGGCTGGCACTGTGGACATGGCCAGCGCAGGCGCCGCCGGACTCGGCCGGTTCAACGCGCAGGCCCTGGCCAACGATCGCGGCGAGACCACGCTTTCGGGCGCGCTGGCACCGCGGCTGGGCCAAGGCTTTGCCGTGGTGACCGGGCGGTGGGACCGCGGCCAGGGCTTTTGGACAACGCCGGAAAGCCAGCGGGTGAGCGCCAGCGCCAAGGCCCGCTACGAAAGCTGGTCTGCCGGCATACGCGCGGTGGCACCCTTGGCATCCGACGTGGAAGTGCAGGCCCGCGTGGCGGCCTTTCAGGATGAACGCACGCTGCGCTTTGCCGGCGCCGACAACGGCATCAGCGGGCAGGACGGCAGCCTGCGCCTGGTGGGGCGCGGCGCCTGGCAGTTCGATGCGCTGGCCTATGTTCAGGCGCGCGATTTTCATGCGGTGACGGTAAGCTCCACCAGCTTCCGGAAAACGCTGGACCAGTACGGCACGCCTTCCACCGGCCTTGGCGGCAAGCTGGAGCTGCGCCCGCCGATCGGCGGGGGCCATGTGCTCAAGCTGGGGGCTGACTGGCGCCGGGCGAGCGGCGAAACCCGGGAAAACGCGCTGTCTGCCGCAACGGGCCTCGTCACCGCGCGGCGCCGCGCCGGGGGCCGGACCGAAGACCTGGGTTTCTTCGTCGAAGGCGACTGGACGCTGGGGCCGTTGGTGCTGACGGCGGGCGGGCGGGCCGACCGCTGGAGCATTACCGACGGGCGTTACGAGGAACGCGACGCGGCCGGACTCGTCACCAGCACATCGGCCCGGGATCCGGCCGCTGCGCCGCGCGCGGGGTGGCAGGATAGCTGGCGTGGCGGGGCAGTGCTGCACCTGGCCCGCTGGGCCTTGCTTCGCGGCGCTGCCTATACCGGGCTGCGACTGCCGACGCTCAATGAACTTTATCGTTCGTTCACCCTGGCCGCCCCCAACGGCGGCGGAGGCGTTTCGCTTACCATTACGCAGCGCAATCCGAGGCTGCGGAACGAGCGGCTGACCGGCTTCGAAGCGGGCGTGGACCTGAACCCGGCGCGGGGCGTAAGCCTGTCGATGACGGCTTTCGATAACAGGGTGAAAGACGCGATTGCCAATGTCACGTTGTCGACCACCGGCAACACCACCGTGCGCCAGCGAGAGAACATTGCAGCCGTTCACGCCCTCGGGCTGGAATTCGGGGTGGAGATCACGGCGGGCAAGGTTTCCCTGAACGGCAGCCTGGCGCTCACCGATGCCAAGGTGGAAGCGCCCGGCACTGCGCTTGACGGCAGACGCCCGGCCCAGACGCCCCGGATTGCCGGCAGCGCTACGGTCGCCTGGCGCCCGGCCCCGCGCTGGACCGGGGCGTTGACGCTGCGCCACTCGGGCCTTGCCTATGAAGACGATCTGCAGACCGCGCCTTTGCCCGCAGCGACGACGCTGGACGCCTTTGCAGAGCTGCCGCTGACCGCTTGTTGCCGCCTGGTCCTGCGTGGCGAGAATCTGCTTGATGAAACCATCGTGACCCGCAATTCAGGCGGCACGATCGATACCGGCACTCCCCGCACGCTGTGGGCGGGGTTGCGCATCGGGTTGAAATAGCCGCGCTGCGGCGCATTCGCGCCCGGTTTTGAAATGTCGTGCGGTGCTGCAATCGTATTCATCGTCGCTGCCGGGCGACAGGCGGCCACGATCGGCCTAGCGTCGGGACAAAACAGCGGGAGGGGCCGTGCGCGGGATCGGGCAAAATCCGGCAGATTTGACAACAAGCGCTTGTCGGCAGCCCCCGGCCTGGCCTACCCCTTGGGACGGGAGGCCGCAGCTGGTGCAAGCCGGGCTGCGGCAGAAAACTGCCGGCATCGTGCCATGTGCTGCAAGAGTGCGGGATCTGGCCGCGAGGGCATGGCGGCGGGAGCCACAGGAAGGCCGGGATAACCGGCCCGATCCATGGCGCGCCTTTGGTTGCGCGCGGCATGGCAAGGTCCAATGCAGGTGGAGCCACTAGCCATGAGCCTCGAAATCACGTCCAAGGTTGCCGAAATCGACGCCCATATTCTCGACGTGCTGCGCCACCGCGTGGGCAAGGACGAACGCGCCGCGAAGCCGCACGATTGGTATACCGCCACGTGCCTCGCCCTGCGCGATGCGATCATCGACCGCTGGATGGAATCCACCCGCAAGACCTATGACCAGGGCGGGAAGCGGGTCTATTATCTGAGCCTGGAATTCCTGATCGGCCGCTTGCTGCGCGATGCCCTGTCGAATCTGGGCCTGACGCGCGAAATGGAAAAGGCCCTGGCCAGCCATGGTTTCGATCTTGCCGCGCTGGAAGAGCAGGAGCCCGATGCGGCGCTGGGCAACGGCGGCCTGGGCCGCCTTGCCGCCTGCTTCATGGAGAGTCTCGCCAGTCTCGATATTCCGGCCTACGGCTATGGGATCCGCTATGTGAACGGCATGTTCCGCCAGCGCATCGACGACGGCTGGCAGGTGGAACTGCCCGAAACGTGGCTCTCGCATGGCAATCCCTGGGAATTCGACCGCCGCGAAAGCGCCTATATCATCGGCTTTGGCGGCGAAGTGATCGACGATGGCGATGGCGGGGTGGAATGGCACCCGCACGAAAAGGTCGAAGCCAGCGCTGTCGATACCCCTGTGGTCGGCTACAAGGGCAAGCGGGTCAACACGCTGCGCCTGTGGACGGCCAACGCGCTCGATCCGATCCGCCTCGACGCGTTCAACGCCGGAGACCATGCCGGCGCTCTGGCCGAACAGGTGCGCGCCGATGCCCTGGTGCGCGTGCTCTATCCTGCCGACAGCACGCCGGCCGGGCAGGAACTGCGGCTGCGGCAGGAATATTTCTTCACCGCCGCCTCCATCCAGGACATCGTGCGCCGCCACGCGCAGTATCATGGCGACGTGCGCACTCTGCCCGACAAAGCGGCGATCCAGCTCAACGACACGCACCCGTCGGTGGCGGTCGCCGAACTGATGCGCCTGCTTGTCGACATACACGGACTGGATTTTGTCGAGGCATGGGACGTTACCAGGCGCACGATCGGCTACACCAATCACACATTGCTGCCAGAAGCGCTGGAAAGCTGGCCATTGCCGCTGTTCGAACGGCTGCTGCCACGGCACATGCAGATCATCTATGCGATCAACAGCCGCGTGCTGCGCGAGGCGCGCAAGGCCGGTTTGGACGATCGCGCCATCGCCGCGATCAGCCTGATCGATGAGGCCGGCGAACGCCGCGTGCGCATGGCCAACCTGGCTTTCGTCGGGGCGCATTCGATCAACGGCGTGGCCGCACTGCATACCGAGCTGATGAAAAGCACGGTCTTTGCCGATCTTCACGCGCTTTATCCCACGCGGATCAACAACAAGACCAACGGCGTGACGCCGCGCCGCTGGCTGCAGCAGTGCAACCCGCGCCTGGTCGGAGTGATCAAGGAGGCGATCGGCGACGCGTTCCTCGACGATGCGGAAAAGCTTTCAGACCTCAACGCCCTTGCCGACGATACGCAGCTGGGAGAACGGATTGCCGAGGTCAAGCGGGCCAACAAAGTGGCGCTGGCCGGGCATATCAAGCAATTGACCGGCATCCGCCTCGATCCTGATGCACTGTTCGACGTGCAGATCAAGCGCATCCACGAATACAAGCGCCAGTTGCTCAATCTTGTCGAAACCGTGGCGCTTTACGATCAGATCCGCAGCCACCCGGAACGCGACTGGACCCCGCGCGTAAAGATCTTCGGCGGCAAGGCGGCCCCCAGCTATCACAATGCCAAGCTGATCATCAAACTGGCCAACGACATTGCCCGCCGCGTCAATTCCGATCCTTCGGTCGGTGGCCTGCTCAAGGTGGTGTTCGTGCCCAATTACAACGTTACTCTGGCCGAGCGCATCATTCCGGCAGCCGATCTTTCGGAACAGATTTCCACCGCCGGCATGGAAGCCTCGGGCACCGGCAACATGAAGTTTGCCCTGAACGGCGCGCTGACCATCGGCACGCTCGACGGCGCGAATATCGAGATCAAGGACCACGTCGGCGACGAAAATATCGTGATATTCGGCCTCACCGCCGACGAAGTGGCCCAAACCCGTGCCGATGGCTACAACCCGCGCGCGATCATCGAGGGCAGCCGCGAGTTGCGCCAGGCGATTTCCGCCATTGCCAGCGGGGTTTTCTCGCCCGACGATCCACAGCGCTATGCCGGGCTGATGGGCGGTCTCTATGACAGCGACTGGTTCCTGGTCGCAGCCGATTTCGATGCCTATCACGCGGCGCAGCGCGGGGTGGACACGCGGTGGGAAAACCAGGCGGCCTGGCGCGCCAGCGCGATCCGCAATATCGCCAATGTCGGCTGGTTCTCTTCGGACCGCACGATCGGCGAATACGCGCGCGACATCTGGGGGGTCTGACATCCTGACGATGCAACCCCCGCCCGAGGCGATCGCCGCGCTGCTGGACGGCATCCATGCCGATCCGTTCTCGCTGCTGGGGGTGCATCCCGGCCCGCACGGAGCCTTCGCCCGCGCGATTCTGCCCGGGGCCGAGCGTGCCGAAGCCTTTGCGCTTGATGGCACGCCGCTGGGCGTCCTGACCCGGATCGATGCACGCGGATTGTTCGAAGGGCCGGTGGCCGGCGCCCGCCAGCCGGTGCGCTATGCCTGCCAGGCCGGGCAATATGCCTGGCAGGTTACCGATCCCTATTCGTTTGGCCCGGTGCTGGGTCCGGTAGACGATTACCTGATCGGGCAAGGCACGCACCACCGCCTGTTCGACAAGCTGGGTGCGCACGTGATCGATCACGAAGGCGTGCGCGGCGTGCATTTTGCCGTCTGGGCGCCCAATGCCCGGCTGGTGAGCGTGGTGGGCGATTTCAACGACTGGGACGGCGCGCGCCACCCGATGCGCCGCCGCGCCGACACCGGCATCTGGGAACTGTTCCTCCCCGATATCGGCGGCGGGCGGCCTTACAAGTACCGCATCGTGGGCCATGACGGCACGGTTCAGCCCTACAAGGCCGATCCCTTTGCCTTTGCTGCCGAACTGCGCCCGCACACCGCCTCGATCACGCTGGAGGCGCCGGCACACGCCTGGGGTGACGACGCCCACCGCGCATTCTGGGCCAGTGCCGATCCGCGCCGCCAGCCGATCTCGATTTACGAAGTGCATCCCGGATCGTGGCGCAAGCCGGGCGACGGGCGCGAATTCCTGCATTGGGACGAACTGGCTGCGCAGCTCATTCCCTACGCGGTCGACATGGGCTTTACCCATATCGAATTCCTGCCCGTTTCCGAGCACCCCTATGACCCGAGCTGGGGCTACCAGACCACCGGGCTCTATGCGCCCAGCGCGCGCTTTGGCGATACCATGGGTTTTGCGCGGTTCGTCGACGGGGCTCACCGGGCCGGCCTTGGCGTGCTGATAGATTGGGTACCGGCCCATTTTCCCACCGATGCCCATGGCCTGGCGCGGTTCGATGGCACCGCGCTTTACGAACACGAAGACCCGCGCCAGGGCTTTCACCCGGATTGGAACACCGCGATCTATAACTTCGGCCGGCGCGAAGTGCGGGATTTCCTGATCAACAATGCGCTGTTCTGGGCGGAGCGTTATCATGTCGACGGGCTGCGCGTCGATGCCGTCGCGTCGATGCTGTACCGCGACTATTCGCGCAAGAGCGGCGAATGGATACCCAACGCGCAGGGCGGGCGGGAGAACTGGGAAGCGGTCGATTTCCTGCGGGCGATGAACCAGGCGGTCTATGGCACCTGCCCCGGGGTCATTACCGTGGCCGAGGAATCGACGAGCTGGCCCGGCGTGACCCAGCCCGCGGTGGACGAAGGCGAACGCCCGAGCAGCCTGGGTTTCGGCTTCAAGTGGAACATGGGCTTCATGCACGACACTCTCATGTACATGAGCCGTGAGCCGGTGCATCGCCGCTATCATCATGACGAAATCACGTTCGGCCTGATGTACGCCTTTGCCGAAAACTTCGTGCTGCCGTTAAGCCATGACGAGGTGGTTCACGGCAAGGGCAGCCTGCTTGCCAAAATGGCCGGCGACGATTGGCAGAAATTCGCTTCGCTGCGCGCCTATTACGGGTTGATGTGGGGCTATCCCGGCAAGAAGCTGCTGTTCATGGGCCAGGAATTTGCGCAACGGCGCGAATGGAGTGAGGCGCGCGCGCTGGATTGGGACCTGCTGCAGCATGCGCCGCACCAGGGCATGCAGGCCTGGGTGCGCGATCTCAATCGCGCCTATGCCGCCCTTCCCGCCCTGCACGCGCGCGATTGCGAAAGCGAAGGGTTCGCATGGCTGGTGGTGGACGATGCGCTGGCCAGCGTCTTTGCCTGGGTGCGCCGCGCGCCCGGCCATGCGCCGGTCATGGTGGTGTGCAACATGACGCCCGCCTGCCACGATCACTATCGCCTGCCGACACCGGCTGACGGGCAGTGGCGCGAAGTGCTCAATTCCGATGCCGCGGTCTATGGCGGCAGCGGCCAGGGCAACGCGGGCGCGATCGTGGCGAAAGATGGCGCGGCATTCGTCATCCTGCCGCCACTTTGCACGTTGATGTTCGAATTGCAGGTGGAACCCGGATAGCCGGTCAGGAGGAACGGATGCAGAGAACCTATGGCCAGCCGCTGGCACGCGATGCCATGGCCTATGTCCTGGCCGGTGGACGCGGCAGCCGGTTGAAGGAACTGACCGACAATCGCGCCAAGCCGGCAGTCTATTTCGGCGGGGTCAGCCGGATCATCGATTTCGCCCTGTCCAACGCGATCAATTCGGGCATCCGGCGCATCGGCGTGGCCACGCAGTACAAGGCGCACTCGCTGATCCGCCACATGAACCGGGCATGGAATTTCATGCGGCCCGAACGCAACGAAAGCTTCGACATCCTGCCCGCTTCGCAGCGCATTTCGGAATTGCTGTGGTACGAAGGGACGGCCGACGCGGTCTATCAGAACATCGACATCATCCAGGCCCACGCGCCCAGGCACATGGTCATCCTGGCTGGCGACCACATCTACAAGATGGACTATGAATTGATGCTGCAGCAGCACGTCGATTCAGGCGCAGACGTGACCGTGGGCTGCCTGGTGGTGCCCAAGGCCGAGGCGACCGGCTTTGGCGTGATGGCGGTGGACGAAAGCAGCGTGATCACCAGCTTCGTCGAAAAGCCGGCCGATCCGCCGACCATTCCCGGCGACCCCGATCATGCCCTGGCCTCGATGGGCATCTATGTGTTCGAAACGCAGTTCCTGTTCGAACAGCTGCGCCGCGATGCGATGACACCGGGATCGAGCCGCGATTTTGGCGGCGACATCATCCCTTACATCGTCAGGCACGGCAAGGCCGTGGCCCACCGCTTTACCGACAGCTGCATCCGCGCTGCCGAGGAGATCGAGGAATACTGGCGCGACGTGGGCACGCTCGACGCTTATTTCGAGGCCAATCTCGATCTGACCGACACTGTCCCCAAGCTCAACATGTACGATCGCGAATGGCCGATCTGGACCGACCAGATCATCGCCGCCCCGGCCAAGTTCGTGCACGACCAGGACGGGCGGCGTGGCATGGCGATTTCCTCGCTGATCAGCCAGGGGTGCATCGTCTCGGGCGCCCTGGCCAAGCGCAGCCTGCTGTTCACCGGCGTGAAGATGGGTTCGTTTTCCAGCGCCGAAGAGGCCGTGATCCTGCCCTATTGCAATATCGGCCGGGGCGCGCGGCTCAAGCGCGTGATCCTGGATTCGGGCGTGCGCATTCCCGAAGGCCTGGTCGTGGGCGAAGACCCCGAACGCGACGGGCGGCGCTTCCGTCGCACCGAAAGCGGGGTCTGCCTGATCACGCAGGCAATGATCGACAGGTTGGAATGAAGCGAGCGCGGTGGCCCGAGCCGTCAACCGGACTTGATCCAAGGCCCCGCTTCTTTTGACAACCCGCCGGGGAGGCCGCAAGCTAGGCGGCCTAGACCCCGGATCAAGTCCCGGGGGACGATCTGCTTCGTCGTCGAAGCTATGCTTCGCGGCCCGTGGCGCGGGAGAATGGCATGACGCTCAAGGTTCTTTCCATCGCCTCCGAAGCGGTGCCGCTGATCAAGACCGGCGGCCTGGCCGACGTCGTCGGCGCCCTGCCCGATGCGGTGGCGCCGCATGGCGTGGCGATGACGACGATGCTGCCTGGCTATCCCGTCGTTCTCAAGGCCCTGGGCAAGGCCAGAGCCGTCCACCGCTGGGACGGTCTGCTGGGCGCGCCGGCGCGCCTGCTGTCGGGCCGGCTCGGCAACCATCCCTTGCTGGTGCTCGACTGCCCGGATCTTTTCGCGCGCGAAGGCGGCCCCTATGCCGATGCGGCAGGACGCGACTGGGCCGACAACTGGCGCCGCTTTGCCGCCTTTGCCCGCGCGGCCGCCGATGTGGCCGGCGGCGCGGTGAAAGGCCTGACGTTCGACGTTGCCCATGCGCACGACTGGCAGGCGGCCATGACGCCCGCCTATCTGCGCTTTGCCCCTGCCGGTCAGCCCGTGTCCACGATCGTCACGATCCACAACATGGCCTTCCAGGGACACTATGGCGCCCATGTCTTTTCCCAGCTGGGCCTGCCCGCCTGGGCCTGGGCGATCGATGGCGTGGAATATCATGGCGGCGTGGGTTTCCTGAAAGCGGGGCTGGAAAGCGCCAGCCTGATCACCACGGTGAGCCCCACCTATGCCCGCGAAATCCGTGCACCGGCGTTCGGCATGGGGCTTGAAGGGCTGATCGCGGCCCGGGCAGAGCGCGTGCACGGCATCGTCAACGGCATTGATCCGGCCCTGTGGAACCCGGAAACCGATCACCATCTGCCACAAACCTATTCCTGGCGTTCGCTGGCCCGGCGACAAGCCAACAAGCGGGCGCTGGAGCGGGCGTTCCATCTGGACGAAAGCGATGGACCGCTGTTCGTGTGCATCACCCGGCTGACCTGGCAGAAAGGGATCGACGTCCTGCTGGAAGTGATCGACCATCTGGCGGGCCTGGGCGGGCGGCTGGCCCTGCTGGGATCGGGCGACGCCGCGCTGGAAGCCGGGCTGCACGCCGCCGCCGTGCGCCATCCCGGCCGCGTGGCCTTGCGCATCGGTTATGACGAAGCGCTGTCTCACCGGATGCAGGGCGGCGGCGATGCCATTCTGGTGCCCAGCCGGTTCGAACCCTGCGGGCTGACGCAGCTTTACGGCTTGGCCTATGGCTGCGTGCCGGTGGTCGCGCATACCGGGGGCCTGGCCGATACGGTGGTTGATGCCAATCTTGCCGCGATCGCCGCCCAGGCCGCAACCGGCGTTGTCTTTCATGGGGTTACCTATGCCTCGTTCGCCGAGGCGATCACGCGCGCCATGGCGCTTTACGGACAGCGCGAGGTCTGGACGCAGATGCAGCGGGCGGGCATGAAGACGGACTTTTCATGGAAACGCAGCGGCGCGGCCTATGCGGCGCTCTATCGCCAGATCGCGGGGGCACAATGACGATTATCACGCATGAAACCACGCCCTATGCCGGGCAGAAACCAGGCACGTCGGGGCTGCGCAAGAAAGTGCGCGTGTTCCAGCAGCCCGGCTATGCCGAAAATTTCATCCAGGCGGTGTTCGACGTGGTAAGTCCCGAACCCGGCAGCACCCTGGTGATCGGTGGCGACGGGCGCTATCACAACCGCGCGGTGATCCAGCAGGCGATCCGCATGGCGGCCGCCAACGGCTATGGCCACGTCCTCGTGGGCCAGGGCGGCATTCTATCGACGCCGGCCGCCAGCAACGTCATTCGCCAGTACACGGCCAGCGGCGGGCTGATCCTTTCGGCAAGTCACAACCCTGGTGGCCCCGATGAAGATTTCGGCATCAAGTACAACATCGCCAACGGCGGCCCGGCACCGGAAAGCGTGACCGAGGCGATCTATGCCCGCACCCAGCAGATAGACCGCTGGCTGGGCGTGGAAGCGCCGGACATCGATCTCGACGCCTGCGGCAGCACGGACGTGGGCGGGTGCCGGGTCTCGGTGATCGACCCGGTGGCCGACTATGCCGATCTGATGGAGACGCTGTTCGATTTCGCCGCGATCCGCACCGCCGTCGCCGGCGGGTTGACCATGGCTTTCGATGCGATGCATGCGGTAACCGGCCCCTATGCCATCGAGATCCTGGAAAAGCGGCTGGGCTTTGCCCCGGGCACGGTGCGCAACGGCGTACCGCTGGAGGATTTCGGCGGGCACCATCCCGATCCCAACATGGTTCACGCCAAGGCCCTGTTCGATACGATGTTGGGCACCGAAGCGCCCGATTTCGGCGCGGCATCGGATGGCGACGGAGACCGTAACCTGATTCTCGGGCGCGGGCGTTTCATCACCCCGTCGGACAGCCTGGCGATGCTGGCGGCCAATGCCCATCTGGCGCCCGGCTATGCCAGGGGCCTTGCCGGCGTGGCCCGTTCGATGCCGACCAGCGCCGCGGCAGACCGGGTGGCCCAGGCACTGGGCATTCCCGCCTTCGAAACGCCCACCGGGTGGAAGTTCTTCGGCAACCTGCTCGACGCCGGCAAGGCAACCATCTGCGGCGAGGAAAGCGCCGGCACCGGATCGGACCACGTGCGCGAGAAGGACGGCCTCTGGGCGGTGCTGCTGTGGCTCAACATTCTGGCCGTGCGCAAGATCAGCGTCGACGAGCTGGCGCGCGAACACTGGGCAACCTATGGCCGCAACTATTACGCGCGGCACGATTACGAGGGCCTGCCGACAGACCGGGCCGATGCGCTCATGGCCGCGTTGCGAGCCAGGCTGGACAGCCTGCCGGGACAGGAATTCGGCCCGCTCACGGCGGCGAGCGCCGACAGCTTTTCCTATCTCGATACGGTCGACGGTTCGACCAGCGCCAACCAGGGCCTGCGCGTGCTGTTCCATGGCGGATCGCGCATCGTCTTCCGCCTTTCGGGCACCGGCACGGAAGGCGCGACATTGCGGGTCTATCTCGAACGCTACGAGCCGGCGGACGGCGATCTCGACCGCGAGACCGGGGCGATGCTGGCCGATCTGGTGGCGGCAGCCGATGCCATAGCCGGGATCGCGGCCCATACCGGCCGCACCGCGCCCGATGTGATCACCTGATGCCTTACGGCGCCCATACCGGCCCTACCGATACCGGCTCCACCGGCACCTGCTGGCGGGTGCGCGCGCCGCAAGCGCAGGCGGTGTGGCTGTGCCTGTTCGAAGATGGGCGTGAAACCCGCCATGCGATGCTGCGCGAGGGGGACGATTGGAGCCTGATATTGCCTGCCGATCATGCGGGCGCGCGCTATGGCTATCGTGCGCAGGGAGAATGGGCACCGACACGCGGCCGCTGGTTCGACCCCGCCAAGCTGCTTGTCGATCCTTGCGCGGTGGAACTTGACCGCCGCTTTGCCTATGATCCTGCCCTTGGCGCGCAAGGGGTGGATACGGCCGGTCTGGTGCCCAAGGCCGTGGTGCCCGGCCTCCTGCCGCAGGTGCCGTCCGCCCCGCCGATCTTTGCGGCCGGCGGCTTGATCTATGAAGTCAACGTGCGCCAGATGACCATGCTGCACCCCGATGTGCCAGAGCATCTGCGCGGCACGGTGGCGGCACTGGCGCATCCCGCCGTGATCTCCCATCTCGCCAGGCTGGGCGTCAACGCGGTGGAACTCATGCCCATCGTCGCCTGGATCGACGAGCGCCACCTGCCACCACTGGGCCTGTCCAACGCCTGGGGCTATAATCCGGTGGCTTTCATGGCACTCGATCCCGGCCTGTGCCCGGGCGGCGTGGCAGAACTGCGCGAGACGGTGGCGGCCCTGCGTTCCCACGGCATCGGCACGATTCTTGATCTGGTGTTCAACCACACTGGCGAAAGCGATCTGGCCGGCCCGATCGTCAGCCTGCGCGGGCTCGACAATGCCGCCTATGCACACGATGCCGAAGGCCGGCTGATCAACGACACGGGTTGTGGCAACACGCTGGATTTCGCCAGTCCGCACGTGCGCCGCCTCACGATGGATGCCCTGCGCCACTTCGTGATGCATGCCGGGGTCGACGGGTTCCGCTTCGATCTTGCGTCGGTTCTGGCGCGTGGGCCGGGCTTTGCCGCCGATGCGCCGATCTTTGCCGAGATTGCCGGCGATCCCGTGCTGGCAGACCGGGTGCTGATTGCCGAACCGTGGGATATCGGCCCGGGCGGCTATCAACTGGGCCGTTTTCCCGAAAACTGGCTGGAATGGAACGACCGCTTCCGCGACGACGTGCGCCGTTTCTGGCGCGGCGATGGCGGGCTCGGCGAACTGGCGACGCGGCTGGCGGGATCGGCCGACATTTTCGGACCTTGCGACCGCAAAACCTGCCGCAGCGTGAACTTTCTGGCCGCTCACGATGGTTTCACGCTCGCGGATTGCGTGGCCTATGCCCACAAGCACAACCACGCCAATGGCGAGGACAACCGCGACGGCCACGACGAGAACTTCTCATGGAACTGCGGCGCGGAAGGGCCGACCACGGATCCCGCGGTGCTGGCCCGGCGCGAGGCGGCGCTGCGTGCCCTGCTGGGCACGCTGTTCGCCTCGACCGGCACGATCATGCTGACGGCGGGCGACGAGTTCGGCCGCAGCCAGCAGGGCAACAACAATGCCTATGCCCAGGACAACCCCCTGACCTGGATCGACTGGCAAGGGCGCAACCGCGATCTGGAACGGTTCGTGGCTGATCTTTCCGCGGCGCGGGCCGGCAGGGACATGGCCCACTTTCCCGAAGGCGGGCAGTGGCTGGCGCTCGACGGTACCGCAATGGACGGCCCGCGCTGGGAAGATCCGGCCACCGCTGGCGTTGCCTGGCAAGCACCGGGGGGAAAGCGGCCCAGCTTCCGCGTCAGCCGGGCCGAAGGAACCGTGCTCTATTGACGGGGCGCGATCACGCCCCCAATCGCCGCAGCGCGGGATCGATGAAGCGGCGCGGCGCCGAAGCATAGCTGGCCTGGCCATCGTCAAGCGAAAGCGGCCGGGGCAGCAGGCGGTTGAGCAAGAGCTGCCCGAACGCCCATTCGCCGACGCCCGATTGCGCGTTGATATGCCCGACGGCGCCTGCATCGGCAAAGCGCGCACCCCACCGCTGCGCCAGGCGCCGCGTGGTCCCGATGCTGGCATAAGGATCGTCGCGGCTTCCCACCACGATCGCCGGAAACGGCAGTTCCGTTTCCGGAACAGGGGCAAAGCGGGTGAGCCGGCGATCCTTCACCCCATCTTCCACATCGGGCGGCGCCACCAGCAGCGCCCCGATCACCGGCTGCACGCGCGGACCACTCCCCAAGCGTTCGTATTCCGCCCACCAGGCCAGGGCCAGGCAGCCCAGGCTGTGCGCCACGACCAGCACGGGGCGGCCGGCGCCTTCGTGCGCGCGCTGGATGGCAAGGGCCAGCTTGTTGACCCAGGTGTTGCGATGGGGATCGTCCCACATTCCCAGATCGACCCGGTGACAATCGGGAAGCGTCTGTTCCCACAGGGTTTGCCAATGGTCGGGGCCGGAATTGTCAAGCCCCGGGACCATCAGGATGATCGGATCGGCATTGCGCGAAAAATCGTGTTCATGGGCCATACAAGCTCTCCCACCAGAAAGAGGCCGGTCGACTCGGCTTACGTCCCGACATGAATACGAGATAACTCAATCTTGATGCTAGACAATGCCCGGACGATAGAGCGACAACGGTTTGCGTCGGGCAGCAACGGGCCGGCGAATACCGTTGCATTTTGCCGCCAGTTGCCACAGGCCCGCGTGGCGGCATAAGGGGTTCGTAGGCCGCGACGAAGGGATCACGAGCATTTCCGGCATGACTGCACCAGCGATCCACGATGCCCCGCGCCGGCGGTTGCTTGCCTCCATCCACGATGTGAGCCCGCGGTTCGAGGCGGAGGTGGACGCGCTGGCAGAACGGCTTTCGCGCCATCTGGGCACCGGGCGCTTCGCCATGCTGGTGATACCCGATCACTGGCGCGGCGCGCCACTGGCCGGCAATGCCGCGTTCCAGGCCCGGTTGCGGCAATGGGCGGACCTGGGCATCGAAATGTTCCTGCACGGGTGGTGTCACAAGGACGAAACCCCGGCCGCGCAAGGCATGGCCAGCTTCAAGGGCAAGCACATGACAGCCGGGGAAGGCGAATTTCTCAATTTGCCGCATGACCAGGCCCTGGTCCGCATGCGCGAGGGCAAGGCGCTGCTGGAAGACGTTCTGGGGCGCCCCGTTGCCGGCTTTATCGCCCCCGCCTGGCTCTATGGCGCAGGCGCGCACCAGGCCATGGCGGAACTTGGCTTTGCCTTGGCCGAAGACCACATGAAAGTGTGGCGCCCGCAGACCGGGCAGGTGCTGGCCAAAGGACCGGTGATTACCTGGGCCAGCCGCAGCAAGGCGCGCATCCGCTCGTCGCTGTGGTTTTCGGCACTGGCACGCCAGGCCCTGCCGTTGACCCGCACCGTGCGCGTGGCCGTGCATCCCGGGGATACCACCGTGCCGGCCCTGCTGCGTTCGATCGACGCAACTCTGGCGCGCTTTGCCCGAAGCCACGTTCCCGCGCGCTATGCCAGTCTCGACGGCGCGGCGAGCCTGTTTTGACCGTCGCGCCGCCGCCGCATCCCCTGCGCATCCTGACGTTCCTGCACAGCTTCGAGCCGGGCGGGGTGGAACGCGTCGCCCTGCGCCTGCATCGCGCCTGGCTGGCGCAAGGGCTCGACGCGCGGCTGGTGCTGGGGCGAACGCAGGGCGCGATGCGCCGCGAATGGCCCGGCCTTGCGGCAGACGTGCCTGACAGCCGCGGCATTCCCACCGCCGCGTGGGAAACGCTGTGGATGATACTGTGCCTGCCGGGCGCCATTCGCCGTCATCGGCCCGATGTGCTGTTCTGCGCCGGCAATTCCTACACGATCGTCGCCGTGGCGATGCGCCTCGTCCTGGGCAGGCGCTGCCCGCCGATCCTGGCCAAGATCAGCAACGACCTCGCCCGCGCCGATCTGCCCGCCCCCGCCCGCCCGTTCTACCGGCTGTGGCTGCGCATCCAGGGGCGGATGCTGCACCGGCTGGTGGGCATGGCCCAGCCCATGCGCGCCGAACTGGAACAGATGATGCGCGTGCCCCCGGGGCGGGTGGCGATCATCGATGATCCCGCCCTTGACGAAGCGCAGATCGCCCATCTCGAAACCCTGCCCCGCCCGCCCCGCGATCCTGCGGCGGGGCGTCGGTTCCTGGCGATCGGCCGCCTGGCCGCGCAGAAGAACTTTCCGCTGCTGCTGCGCGCCTTTGCCATGATCGCGCGGGATTCAGACCGGCTGACGATCCTGGGCGAAGGTGCCGCCCGCCGTGGCCTGGAAAGCCTGGCACGCAGCCTGGGCATTGCCGACAAGGTCAGCCTGCCCGGCCATGTCAATCCCGTTTCCGATGCGCTGCTCGCGGCCGATGCGCTGATCTTGTCATCCGATTACGAAGGCGTGCCGGCGGTGGTGCCCGAAGCGCTGGCTGCCGGGCTGCCGGTGGTCGCCACGGCGTGCAGCGTCAGCATGGGCGATCTTCTTGGCCAAGGGCGCTTTGGCCTGCTGGTGCCGGTGCGCGATGCCAACGCGCTGGCCGGGGCGATGGATCGCGTCACCACCCTGCCGTTTGACGCAGCCGCGGCGCGCGCGCAGGCACGCCGGTTCACAGTGGAAATTGCAGCACAAAGTTACGTCGTTGAAATGCAACGGCTGGCTCATGGCTGATCTTCTTGCACGCGCCGCCATCGAGCCGGGCGCGGCGTCGACACCGCATAAAGCGGATGGCGCAGCGCCCGCGTTCGGGGTAACGCCCCCCGGGCTGAACGAGATACGATGACGACACCCGCGATTCCCGAGACCGCGCCTCAGGCAAGCGGCCTGCGCAGATGGAGCGCCTATCTTGGCCCGGCCGTTTCGGTGGCTATCCTGGGCGCCGTGCTGTGGCAGTTGCGCCAGCTCAACTGGCTGATGGTCGTGGCGATCATCCCGCGCTCGCCGCTCATATGGCTGCTGCTGGCCGCCAGCTATTTTGCCGGACCGCTGGCGGACTGGGTCATTTTCCGCAAGCTGTGGGGCATTCCGTTTTCGGGCCTGGCGCCGCTGGTCAAGAAGCTGGTCGGCAACGAGCTGCTGCTCGGCTATGTGGGCGAAGTCTATTTCTACGATTGGGCGCGGCGCCATGTGAAAATGGACGGGTCCCCGTTCGGCGCGGTGAAAGATGTGGCGATCCTGTCCGCGCTTGCCGGCAATATCATCACCATCGCCATGATGGGCACCACCTGGCTGGTCAGCGGGCAGGTGAATTTCGGGCAGAACACCTGGCTGATCCTGGCGGCGATCGCGTTTGCCCTGGCTACCTCGCTGATCATCACGTTCCTGCGCAAAGGCATTTTCAGCCTTTCCGGGCGTGCGTTGTGGTTCGTCTTTCTGGTCCACTGCCTGCGCATCGCCGCGGGCATGGCGTTTACCGCGCTGTCCTGGCACTTGATCCTGCCCGAGGTCTCGATCGGAACCTGGCTGCTCTTTTCCACCATTCGCCTGCTGGTGGCGCGCCTTCCGTTCATTCCCAACAAGGACATCGCGTTTGCCGGCATCACGCCGTTGATCGTGGGCCGGGGAGTTCAGACTGATGTCATGATCGCGATGATATCGATGCTGATCGTTGCCACCCACGTGATCCTGTTCATCGGGCTTTTGCTGCTGGATCTTGTGCAAAAGGAGAAGAACGCGTGAAGAAGCTGGCCCCGCTAGCCCCGTTGACGTTGATCCCCGCCGCGCTGCTGCTGGGCGCCGCCACGCCCCTCCCCCGCTCCACGCCGGATCTCGGCAAGGCCGAGGGGCAGTGCCGCCCGGGCGAACAGGGCCCTTCGTTCATGGTCGATATCCTGGGTTTGAAGGATCGCACCGGCCGGCTCAAGCTGGAAGTCTATCCGGCCAATGACACCGATTTCCTTGCCGACGACAATGTGCTGGTCGGCGCGGGGAAAACGTTCCGCCGCGTGGAAGTGGCCACGCCCCCGGAACCCACGCCGCGGCTTTGCGTGCGCCTGCCCGGGCCGGGGCAGTATGCCGTCACCGTGCTGCATGATCGCGACAACAACCGCAAGTTCAACTGGCAGCGCGATGGCATCGGCTTTTCCAACAATCCGCGCCTGGGCTGGTCCAAGCCGCGCGCCGCCAATGTGGCCGTGGCCGGTGGAAACGGCCCTGTCACGTTGCGGATCGTGATGAATTATCGTAATGGATTGATGTCGGTGGGGCCAATCAAGGGCGCGCGATGAAGCTTGTCGATGTCAGCGCATTCTATGCGCCCAAGGGCGGCGGAGTGCGCACATATGTCGATCGCAAGTTGAAGGCCGCCGCGGCCCTGGGCCATGACATAACGGTCATCGCACCCGGGCAGCGCGATCATGTGGAGGCACGCGGCGCGCACGCGCGCGTACGCTGGCTGAAAAGCCAGTTGTTTCCGCTCGATTTCAACTACCGCTGGTTTTCCGACATTCCCGCCCTTTATGCCGCGCTGGACGAGGAAGCGCCCGATTTCGTCGAGGCATCGTCACCCTGGCGCAGCGCCAGCGTGATTGCCGACTGGCCCGGCCGCGCCCCCCGGGCGCTGATCATGCATGCCGATCCCTTGTCGGCCTATGCCTATCGCTGGTTCGATCCGGTGGCGACACGTCCCACGATCGACAAGGCCTTCGAACGATACTGGCGGCATCTGCGCCGGCTTGACGAGCGCTATGACATGATCGTTTCGGCCAGCGCCAGCCTGTCGGAACGGCTGACTGCGGGCGGGCTGGCCCATGTGGTCACCAACCCGATGGGCGTGGACCCGGGCATCTTTTCCCCCGCGTTCCGTGACGCGGCACTGCGCAAAGGCATGCTTGAGCTGTGCGAATTGCCTGAAAACGCCACGCTACTGCTGGGCGTCGGCCGCTTTGCCCCGGAGAAACGCTGGCCGATGCTGGTCGATGCCGTCACCGCCGCCGGCAGCCGCCGCCCGGTTGGCCTGGTGCTGGCCGGGCAGGGGCGCGAACGCAAGGCGATCGAGCGGCGCATCGGCGGCAACCCGCATATCCGCGTGCTGGCCCCGATTACCAAGCGGCACGAACTGGCCCGGGTCATGGCCAGCGCCGATGCACTGCTGCATGGTTGCGAAGCGGAAACGTTCTGCATGGTCGCGGCCGAAGCGCGTGCCAGCGGCCTTCCGCTGATCGCCCCCGATCAGGGCGGCGCCAGTGATCAGGCCCGTGCTTCGGGTGGCTGGATCTATGAATCCGCCAACGCTGCCGCCGCGACCGAAGCAGTCGCGCAATACTGCCTCGCGCGCGAAAGCGGCCTCGATGGCCCCCGCGCCGATCTCCCCCCGCCACGCACGATGGACGATCACTTCCGCGATCTGTTCGCCAGCTACGAGGCAGTCCTCGCCGGAACGCGCCAAGCCGCTTGATCCTGCAGGCAGAAAGAAAAGGGCGACGGGTTTCCCCGCCGCCCTCGTCCGTTCGAATTGCGCAGCGATCGATCAGAAGTTGATCGTGGCCTCGATGCCATAGGTGCGCGGCGGGTTGAAGTTGCCGTAGTCGCCCAGCACACTGTTGATACTGCCGGTGGAAGAGGTGGAAAACGCCGGGATGGAGTTCGACGGATCGCGGCGATAGACGAACGCGGTGTTGAGCAGGTTGCGGCCCCATACCGCCACCGTCATCTTCTGGCCCGTGCCAGAGACCGGGATATCGGCCAGCGCCAGGCGCCCGTTGAACACCAACGAGGCATCGTTCTTGGTGGCATACTGGTCGAAGGTCTGCGTTGCCTGCGAATAGTTGCCATCGAGGTGCAACCGCACTTCGGTGCCGTTGGTGCCGAACGGATAAGCGTAGTCGATCGAGCCGCTGGCGGCGTTGCGCGGAGTGAAGACGATATACACATCCTGCTGGATGCCAGTGAACGGGTTCGTCACGCGGGGCAGCTTGGTGTAGGTATAGGCATAGGCCGCGTTCAGTGTCAGGCCTTCGAGCGGCTTTACCGTCAGGTCGGCTTCGATACCCCGGATCTTGGTGATCCCCGGCACGTTAACCGTTTCCAGCACGTTCACGTTGGACGAGCCGGTGAAGTAGATGGCGTTGAAGTCCACCTGGCTGTTCTTGCGGTCCATAATATAGCCGGTGATGTTGAAGCGCGCGCGGCGGCCCCAGAAGTCCGACTTGAGGCCCACTTCATACGAGTCGACCGTTTCAGGGTCGAACCCGCGATACGTGGGCGAGCGCGAGGATGCACCGCCGGCGCGATAGCCGGTGGCGTACTTGGCGTAGACATGCAGGTCAGGGTTCACGTCATAGGCCAGCGTGGCCATGGGCGTGAACTTCTCCCAGCTCTTGTCCAGCGTATTGCCGTTGGGCGTGTTGCGGAACGTGGTCAGCGTGCCCTTCTTGTCGTCACGGGTATAACGGCCGCCGAGAGTCAGGTGGAGGGCGTCGGTGAAATTCGCCGTAACCTGGGTGTAAGCGGCGTAGCTCTTGGAGTTGACCACCGAAGCACGGTCGATCGAAGCGAACGGATTCTGCAGCGCCGCGGTGTTGATGGTGTAACCCGTCACGTTGCCGTTGGCGTCGGTTGTCCAGGTGTTCGAGTTCGGCGTGGCGGCATTGTCACGCGCGTTTTCGTTGAAGTAAAACAGCCCGGCAACGTAATCGAACATGCCGAGAGACCCGACCGCCTGGAGTTCCTGGCTGAACTGGTGCTGCCACAGATTGGCCAGCGAATAACGGCTGAACGCGCCGTTGGGCGAATAGACCGGCGGTCGGTGCGCACCGCCCGAGTTATCCCACTGCGCGCTGCTTACGCCGCGCCATGCGGTGATCGAGCGGACTTCCAGTTCGGGCGAGACTTTCCAGCTGAAGGAGTTGGTGAAGCCATGGGTGCGATCAACGCTGGGCTGCTGCGGCACGCCGATATCGGCTTCCGTCATGCGCGTCTTGCCGTTGACCACCACCTGGCTGGGCAGCGCGCGAACCGTGCCCGACAGCGAAGTGAAGTTGGTGCCCGGCGTGTTGCAGGCAGCCGTTACCGCGCCGGCACTGCAGTTGTTGGGATTGTAGTTCAACAGCTGGCTGTAGAACGGCGAGTTGCTGTCCCAGCCGTTGTCATAGGCAAAGTCGTTGGTGATGTTGGTCGTCGGCTTCCAGCGCACGGCAACGCGACCGCTGCGGCGGTCGAAATAGTTCCAGCCCGTCTGGCCGGCCAGCGGGTTCTTGACCGTCGGACCCTGGTACTGCAACACGCCGTCAAGCTTGACCGAGAAATTATAGAACTCGGGCAGGTCGAGGTGAATATCCCCGTGGTACGCGCCGTAGTTGCCAACGCCACCGCTGACCCGGCCGCCGAACACGCCAGAGGGCGCCTTGGAAACCAGGCTGAGCGCGCCGCCTTCGGTGTTGCGGCCGAACAGGGTGCCCTGCGGCCCCTTGAGCACTTCGACGCGCTCCAGATCGAACAGCGCGGCGTTGAGGCCATGCTGGCGGCCCATGTAGACACCGTCGATGTAAACGCCCACGCCCTGTTCGCGCGCCGGCTGGTTGGCGTCGAGCGGCACGATGCCGCGGATGCCGATCGTCAGCGCTGTCTGGCGCGCTTCGAACGTGGCGATGCGAAGGCTGGGAATGGCGCCATCGGCCAGATCGAGCAAGCTCTGGATATGACGATCCTTGATCGTTTCGGCAGTGACCACGCTGATCGAAATAGGCGTCTTCTGAAGATTGGTCTCGCGTTTGGTTGCGGTAACCACGATCTCGGTCAGACCCTTGTCGCCCGCTTCGCTTTCGGCGGCGGGCGCTGGCGTTTCAGCCTGTGGTTCGGCGGCAGGAGCAGCGGCAAAAGCCGGCGCGGCGTTCAGCGCGAACGCGCCCGCCCCGGCCAGCAGGCCGGCACGAACAGAATTCTTCAACATCGGTTGTCCCTCATTGATGAGGCCCGTGGCCCCTTCGCGCTCCCCCCTAGGTGCGCTTGGCTGCACTTTTGTGACGCCTGCGTGTCAGTGATTGTCACATTTGACCGATTTCTGACATGTTCCGACGGTTTCTCGCAGAATACCACGTGTTTCTGCCGCCAGCGGAGCAAGACCGTTTCCCAAAAAAATGCCCCGCTCCGACAAGCGAAGCGGGGCGCAAAAACGAGCGAATCGCATGGCGGTACTGCACCGCCAGCGCGTGTTCGCAGATCAGAAGCCGGCCTTGAGCGTCACGAAGACCTGACGCGGCGCACCAGCGAGCAAAGTCTGGTTGTCGCCGCTGAAGCCGAAGCCGTTCGAGCCGATCGTGGCGATATAGCTCTTGTCGAACAGGTTCGTGCCATTGACCTGCAGTTCCAGCGGGATGCGCTGGCCAACGTCGATGCGATAGCCGAGCGTTGCATCGACCAGCGCCCGGCCGGGCACCGACTGGTCGTTGAGATAGGTGAAATAGCGCTTGGACATGTAATTGACCGCAACGCGCCCGAACAGTTTGGTGCTGTCATAGGAAATTTCGCCGCGGGCGAGGTGCTTGGGCGTGTCGACCACGGTCTTGCCGGCCGTCAACCGCACACCCGAAGCCGTGGTCACGTCATCGCGATAGGTCGAGTCATTGTAGCTGTACGACGCAAACAGGGCAAAGCCATAAGGCAGCTTGTAGTTGGCGACCGCTTCCAGACCATAGGAGCGCACATTGCCGACGTTCTGGACGAGGTTGGGCGTTCCGACGATGCCGGTAAGCGAAGTGGGTACGGTGAGCAAGCGGTTGCGGAAATTGACCAGATAGCCACCCAGCACGCCATTGAAGGCACCGCTGGCAAAACGCAGTCCTCCTTCATAGGTATCGGACTCTTCCGGCTTGAGATTGCCCTTGATCGCGTCAAATGCCTCTTGCGTGGTGGAGAACGGGCTGGACGTGCCGTCAGCCGTGAACGCCCGCGTTACCTGAGTAAAGCCGGCAAACACTTCGGCGCCCCCACCCAGTTTATAGGTCACGCCCGCGTGCGGCTGGAACCAGTCGCGCGCCTGCAGACGGCCCGTGCCAAGATTGCTTTGCGTGGCCAGCTTCGACGCGCGATTGACGACATCGAAGCCCTTCCACCCCACATTAACCTTGAGCGCGCCCAGATCGATATCGTCCGTCACGTAATACTGCACCGTGGTGGTGTTATAGGCCATGGCCCACTGCGTGAAGAACGGATTGGTCAGGAAATGCTGGAAATCGATCCCGGGGGTGGTGCGGCTGGTGAACGCGTAGAAGCGCCTAGCCTGATTGAAGTCGTTATTCTCCGCCCATCCGCCGACGGTAATCTTGTTCATGCCGAGATCGACCGCGACATTGCCGAACACGCCTACGCGCTTGATGTCGTACTCAGTGGTGCGAACCGACATCGGCACGCCGTTCGGGCTTGGAACATAGGGCGTGCCCCACAGGCCTTGACCGCGGTTGTGGTGGTAATAGCTCTTGAGCGCGAACGCGATCTTGTCGCCCAGCGGGCCGCTGGCCCCGAACGAATAGACCCAGTCGCGGCGCAGGCCGGAAGCGTCGTAATAGGCGTCGTCCACCGATTTGATCTTGCCGGGGAACGTGGTGCCCGCCGCCGGGCGGCTGGGCGCCAATCCGGTCTGGTCCGAAAGACCATCGGCACCCGGCGCGCCGGTGGTATTGTTGAAATTGTCGATGTTGTTGGCAATGTCGGCAACGTTGATGGCGGTGGCATATTGCCCCGGGCCGAAGTTATCCCACTGGTAGCCCAGGCGCCCGATCATCTCGAGCGACATGTCCTGATAGTCCTGCTCCACGCGATCGGAATAGCTGTACCAGCCTTCGAGGTTGATCGCGCCGGCCGGTGCGATGAACTTGACGTTGGTCATCAGCGTGCGCTGCTGGCCATCGCCTTTCCACTTGTTGCCGTTCTGGTAATGCAGCGAGGCAAAGCCGCGCACGCCATCGGGCGTGCCGACGGCCACACGGCCAAAGCCGCGCCAGGTTTCGGCCGAACCGTAAGACCCGCTGGCATCGATCGCGAAGGGATGATCGCGCAGCAGGCTGGCCGGGTCGATCGACTGGAATTCAAGCGTACCGCCCAGGTTGCTGGTCGACTGCGTATTGATCGCGCCCGAGCCCTGGCTGACCGTGGTGACGCCGATGTTCTCCGGGCTGATCGCGCGGCTGACATGCAGGCCGTTGTTGTTGCCATAGCTCATGTTGCCGAGCGGGATGCCGTCGAGCGTAAAGCCGAGCTGGTTCTGGTTGAAACCGCGGATCGTCACGCGGGTAGACCATTCATAGTTGCCGAATGCGTCGGCAGACTGGAAATTGACGCTGGGCAGCTTTTCGATCGCCTTGAGCGGGCTGGTGCCCGACGGCAGGATGGCCAGATCGGCAGGGCTGAGCTGTTGGGTCTGGCGGGTTTGTCCCGAACCCAGCACGATGATTTCCGGCCCGCTTTCGCCGGGAGCATCAGCGGCCGCATCGGGTGCGGTGGCGGATTGCGGCGCCGGAGCCGCCAGCGCGGGACAAGCGAAAACCATGGCGCAGCCGGCAAGCAAGGCAGAAACGCGACGCATAGACATCCCTCATGGCTATTGCCCTCCGAACCATCGGAGGTTTCCGCGGCGCCTAGACCTTGCCGGTTGCAGATTGATGCCGGTTTTATGACAGTTTGGCTGCACATGCTGGCTTTTGGCCTTGCCAGATGGTCACTCCGCCCCGTCGGCGTTCTCGCAGCCTGCCGCCAGCAAGCGTTGCAACAGCCAGCTTCGCGCCGGGCCGGCGGGGCTGTCCCGCCGCCATTGCGCGTGAATCGGATACGTGATGCTGGGCGCCTCGGGCATGGCCAGATGAACCAGCCGCCCGGCGGCAAGATCATCGGCCACCGCGTGTTGCGGCATGTTCCCCCAGCCGATTCCCTGCAACAGCAGGGCATGCTTCGCACCCAGATCGCCCAGCCGCCAGGTGCGCGCCGCCAGAACCGAAAAATCGCGGCCTTGCGTCAGGATCGAGCGGTCGGTCAGCACCAGTTGCAGATATTGCCGGCCCAGCCCCGGCTGCACCGGCGTCATCCGCGCCAGCGGATGCCCGGGCGCGGCCACCGGGACCAGTTCGACCGCGCCAATGGCAACGCGATCAAGCACCGCATCTTCGACCAGCACTGCGCCGGTAATGGCCAGATCCGCCTGCCCATCGAGCAACTGCGCCACCACCGCGCCCAGCGCTTCGACGTGCAGGCGCAAGTCCACCGTCGGAAAGGCAGCCCGAAAATCCTGAAGCAACCGGGCCAGCGCCGCAGTCGGAAACATGACATCGACCGCAAGCGTGAGTTCGGCTTCCAGCCCCTGGTTGTGACCACGCACCCGGGCCATCAGCGCATCGACGTCGTCGGCAATCGCGCGGGCGCTGGCCAGCACCGCGCGCCCGGCATCGGTAAGCTGCGGCCGGCGCGAGCCTTCGCGATCGAACAGAGGCACGCCCAATTGCGCTTCGAGATTGGAAATGCCGTAACTGATTACCGAAATCGCCCGCCCCAGCCGCCGCGCCGCGCCGTTGAACGTGCCTTCGTCCACAACGGCCAGAAAAATGCGTATCTGATCGATGCTGGGCTGGCCCACGTCCATGCAAAAAGCTCCATTCAACAAAACTGAACATTCCTATCAAGAAGAATGCGATTTTCTCAAAGCGCAAAACCGGCCAGAGATCCTGACCATCTGCGATTCCGGCGAATCGTTTTGCTTGCATGACCAACGAGGACTTGACTCCATGACCAACCGCACTGCCGATGCCCGCGTCCTGCCCGTGATCGTGGACCGCTGGTCGCCCCGCTCTTTCGATGGCACGGCCGTCCCGGCGCCGGATCTTGCCGTCATTTTCGAAGCGGCCGGCCTGGCGCCCTCGGCGTTCAATTATCAGCCGTGGCGTTTTCTCTATGCGGTGCCGGGCGATGCGAACTGGGCCGCGTTTCTCGATCTCCTGCTCCCGTTCAACCAGGGCTGGGCCAAGAACGCAGGCGCGCTGGTATTCATCATTTCGGATGAAGCGGCGCGCAAGGACGATGGCACCGCCAATCCCAATCGCAGCCACAGTTTCGATGCCGGAGCGGCGTGGGCATTGCTGGCATTGCAGGCAACGGCGCTGGGCTATCATGCGCACGGCATGGCCGGCGTGGATTATGCCAGGGCGCACGACGTGCTTGGCGTGCCCGAAGGCTGGCGTATTGAAGCGGCAGCGGCCATCGGCCGGAAAGACAGCCCCGACAAGCTGCCCGACGGCCTGAGGGATCGCGAAGTGCCCAGCGGCCGCAAACCGGTGACGGCCATTGCCGTCGCTGGCACATTCGCCGATCTGCCCGTCTGATGCGATAAACGGAAACGGTTCCCGCATTGCACAACGGCCAGTGGCATGTCCGGCACAACTCGTCGCATTGACAGCCACTTGGCCTTGGCAGAAAACGCAACCGAGGCCACCTTGAAACGCGAAAAGACAAATTCTTCGTTTCATTCGGGGTCTCGCAATCATGTATTTTGGCAGGCGCCAGTTTCTTGGCGCGCTTGCCGGGTCGGCGGCCTCGGCGCTGTTTCCGCGCACGGCGGCAGAAGCGATTGCGCCTGTTGAGGGATCGAATGGTGCCACCTGGGCACCCGGCCTCGGTTCGGGCGCGGCCACCCTGCCCCCGCCCGTGGCCGGCAACAGCCCGAACCTTCTGACCCGTGCTCTGGCGGCGCTGCGCGATCATGGCAATCATGTGATTGCGCGTGACGTGATCGGTATCGTCGATTTTTCCGCTCCTTCGCGTGAGGCACGGATGCAGTTGGTCGACGTGGCCACGGGTCGCATCCTGTCGTCCCACCTGGTCGCGCACGGCCGCGGGTCCGATCCGGCGAACAAGGGCTGGGTCGAACGGCTTTCCAACGAATACGGGTCCGAAGCGTCGTGCAGCGGCAGCTTCCTGACCGGGGATGCTTATTATGGCCGGCATGGCCGTTCGCGCCGGCTCATCGGGCTCGATCCCGAAAACAATCTTGCCCAGGTGCGCGGGATCGTGATCCACGCGGCAAGCTATGTCGGGCCGGACATCGCCAGCATGCAGGGCCGCGTGGGCCGCAGCCAGGGCTGCTTTGCCGTATCGGGCGCCGATATCGACCATGTGCTGCGCCTGCTTGGCCCCGGACGCATGCTTTACGCGGCGCGGTGATAGCGTCCTCGCGGGCGGGGGGCGTCAACGCCGATCAGGTCGCGCTTTTTTCCGCAGTGCACCGCCGGCGCTTTTTGCACTTGCGAAAATAATGCCGACAGGCCTGTTTTGCAGGCATGCCGGCACTTGTCACAAAGTGTCGCAGCGGGCTAGGCATGGGCTTTCGCACCAGCCGTAGCCACCCTTGTGTGCTAATCGGCGACGCGAATCACAAGTCGGTGAAAGAATGTCGCATCGTTTTCCGGTTGCTGCCCCCACCCGGTTTTCCACTCCTCGCCTTTTCGAAACGATCGCCATTGCGCCCGTGGCGCTTGCCTTGCTCGTGCTGAGTGGATGCGGCAGCAGCCCCCCCGCACCCCCGCCGCAGGATGTCGCGGTCGGCTATATCGTGGCAACGCCCACGTCCGTGCCGGTCACCACCGAGCTTTCGGGCCGTACCGTCGCCAGCGAAGTGGCTGAAGTGCGCCCCCAAGTAACCGGCATCATCACCGAACGACTGTTTACCGAAGGCAGCATGGTCCGCGCCGGCCAACCGCTGTATCAGATCGACGCACGCAGTTACGCCGCCACCGCCAACCAGGCTGCAGGCAATCTGCTCGCGACGCAGGCCACCGTGGAATCGCTGCGCCTCAAGGCTGAGCGTTACAAGGTGCTGGCAGACCAGGGCGGCGTTTCCCGCCAGGATGCTGCCGATGCCATGGCCGCCTACAACCAGGCGCGCGGCCAGGTGCTCGCTTTTCAGGGTGCGCTTCAGGCCGCCAAGGTCAGCCTGGGGTTCACGCGGATCGCCGCCCCGATCAGCGGGCGCATCGGCGTTTCCAGCGTGACCAAGGGCGCGCTGGTCACGACCAGCCAGACCGCTGCCCTGGCCAAGATCCAAAAGCTTGATCCGATGTGGGTCAACATCCAGCAATCGAGCAACGATTACATGGCGCTGCGCCGGGCGCTACAATCGGGCAAGCTGGCGGCCGATGGGTCGGCCCCGGTCAAAGTGATCCTGGCCGATGGCACGCAATGGCCGGTGGAAGGGCGGCTCAACTTTGCCGATGTGGACGTGAACAGCCAGACCGGCACCGTGATCCTGCGCGTGACCGTGCCCAATCCAAAGGGAGACCTGCTGCCGGGCCTGTTCGTCAATGCGCGGCTTGTCCAGGGCATCGTGCCTAACGGCATTCTGGTTCCGCAGGCGGCTGTCAGCCGCACCCCGCGCGGTTCCGCCACCGTGCTGGTGGTCAATGCCAAAGGCCAGGCGGAAACCCGCGATGTCGTTGCCGATACGCCTGTAGGCAGCAACTGGCTGGTGACCGGCGGCCTCACAGCCGGCGACAAGGTGATTACCGAAGGGCTGATCAAGGTGAAACCGGGCGCCAAAGTGAAAGCGGCCCCGGCTGCGACCCCGATCCCGATCCCGACAGCGCCGGGAGAGCGGTAACGCCTGATGCTGTCCAGCTTTTTCGCCCGCCGCCCGATCTTTGCCTGGGTCATCGCCATCGTGGTGATGGTCGCGGGCGCCTTTTCGATCACCACCATGGGGGTGGAACAATATCCTGACGTTGCGCCGCCGACCGTTTCGGTCAGCGCGACCTATACCGGTGCCGATGCTTCGACGGTGGAAAACAGCGTTACCCAGGTGCTGGAACAACAGCTCAAGGGCATCGACGGGATGCTCTATTTCACATCGACCAGTTCCAACGGCGCGGCCAATATCACCGTCACGTTCGACAAGGGCACCAGCCCCGATACGGCGCAGGTCCAGGTGCAGAATGCCATTTCGCGCGCAACCAGCCGCCTGCCGGCCGTGGTGCAGCAGCAGGGCATCAACGTCACCAAGGCACAGAACGACATTCTGCTGGTCGCCGCACTTTACGATACCAGCGGACGCAGCACGAACGCCGACATCGCCGATTACCTCGCCACCAATATCCAGGACCCGCTGTCCCGCGTGCCGGGCGTGGGTTCGGCCGATGTCTTCGGTTCGCCCTATGCCATGCGCATCTGGCTCGACCCTGCAAAGCTGGCGGCTGTGAACCTGATGCCGTCCGACATAACCAGCGCGCTCACGGCCCAGAATACGCAGGTGGCGGCCGGTGAACTGGGGGGCCTGCCCGCACCACCAAGGCAACGGCTGAATGCCACCGTGACCGCGCGGTCGCGGCTGCAGACGGTCGACGACTTCAAGAAAGTGATCGTCAAGACCAATCCCGACGGCGGCGAAGTGTCGCTGTCGGACGTGGCCCGGGTCGAAATGGGCCAGGAAAGCTATGCTTCGATCAATACGCTGAACGGCAACGTCTCGACCGGCATTTTCGTTAGCCTGGCATCGGGCGCCAACGCGATGCGCACGGCGCAACTGGTCAAGGCCAAAGTGGCCGAACTTTCCAAGACCATGCCCGAAGGCTATCAATTTGCTTATCCCCGCGATTCCAGCACCTTCGTCAAGATTTCGATCGAAGAGGTGGTCAAGGCCCTGTTCGAGGCCATCATCCTGGTCGTGGTGGTGATGTTCGTGTTCCTGCAGAACTGGCGCGCCACCCTGATCCCGGCGATCGCAGTGCCGGTGGTGCTGCTGGGCACGTTCGGCATCCTCGCGCTGTTCGGCTACACGATCAACACCCTAACCATGTTCGGCCTGGTGCTGGCGATCGGCCTTCTGGTCGACGATGCCATTGTCGTGGTCGAAAACGTCGAGCGCGTGATGCACGAACAGCATCTGTCACCGCTCGATGCCACGATCAAATCGATGGAAGAGATCACCTCTGCGCTGATCGGCATCACGCTGGTGCTGACGGCCGTGTTCATCCCGATGGCGTTTTTCGGCGGATCGACCGGGGTGATCTATCGCCAGTTCTCGGTCACCATCGTTGCGGCCATGGTGCTGTCCGTGGCCGTGGCGCTGATCCTGACGCCGGCCCTCTGTGCCACCCTGCTCAAGCCGGGCGAAAAGCCGCGCGGCCGGTTTTTCGACACGTTCAACACGCGCTATGACCGGCTGCAGAGCGGGTACTTCAACCGTCTGCGCCAGGTGGTGCGCCGTCCGGTGCCCTGGATGCTGGCATTCGTGGCGATCATCGGCGCGATGGTGGTGCTCTATAGCCGCCTCCCCACCAGCTTTCTGCCCGAAGAGGATCAGGGCCAGCTTCAGCTCAGCTACACCCTGCCGGTCGGCTCCACGATCGAGCAGACCCAGGCCGTCGCGGCCCAGGTGCGGGATCAGATACAGAAAACGGAAAAGCGGAACATACGCGCCGTGTTCACCGTTGCCGGGCGCGGCCAGGGCGGGATCGGCCAGAATACCGGCCAGGGCTTCATCCTGCTCAAGGAATGGAGCGATCGCCCGGGCGCGGCCAACAGCGCCGCGGCGATCGCGCAGCGCCTCAACAAGCTGCTGGCCGCAAAGCTGGGCGCGCAGGCGCAGGCCTTCGTGCTGTCGCCCCCGGCCATTCGCGGGCTGGGCAATTCCGCCGGCTTCGACATGTTTCTGCAGGATGCCCAGGGCCAGGGCCGGGCGGCCTTGACCGTCGCGCGCAAGCAGCTTGTGGAAGATGCCACGGCCAGCGGCAACGTGGCGCAGCCCCGCCTCCAGGGCCTAGAGGATACGCCGCAGCTCAACATCCAGCTCAACGATCAGGCGATCACCGCATTCCAGATTGCCCCGGCCGACGTGAATTCCACCCTTTCCACCGCATGGGGCGGCACTTACGTCAATGATTTCGTCGATCGCGGACGGGTCAAGCGGGTCTTCGTCCAAGGCGATGCGCCGTTTCGCAGCGCACCGCAGGATCTGGACCAATGGTACGTGCGCAGCGCGGGCGGCCAGATGGCGCCTTTCGCTGCCTTTGCCCAACCCAGATGGACCGTGGGCGCGCCGATCCTGCCGCGCTTCAACGGCATTGCCGCGCAGGAAGTGGTCGGCAACCCCGCGCCGGGCATCAGTTCGGGTCAGGCCATGCAGACGATGGAAGATCTGGCAGGCAGGCTGAACGGCGGCTACACTGTCGCCTGGGCGGGGCTGTCGTATCAGGAACGCGCCGCCAGCAGCCAGACCGGCCTGCTCTACGGCGCTTCGATCTTTTTCATCTTCCTGTGCCTTGCTGCACTTTATGAAAGCTGGTCGGTCCCGGTTTCAGTGCTGCTGGTGATTCCCCTGGGGGTGATCGGCGCCGTGCTGGCCGTCACGGTGCGCGGGTTCAACAACGACATCTATTTCCAGGTGGCGCTGCTGACGACGATCGGGCTTTCGGCCAAGAACGCGATCCTGATCGTGGAATTTGCCGAAGCGGCGCTGCATCGCGGGCTTACGCCGGTCGATGCCGCACTGGAAGCCGCGCGGCTGCGCTTTCGCCCGATCATCATGACCTCGGTAGCGTTCATCGCCGGCGTCGTTCCGCTGGTGCTGGCGAGTGGCGCCGGCGCCAACGGCCGCCGCGCCATCGGCACCGGCGTGCTCGGCGGCATGCTTTCGGCCACCATCCTGGCAATTTTCCTGGTTCCGCTGTTCTTCGTGCTGGTGAAACGGGTTTTCCACGGCCGCGCCAAAGCGCCAGACGCGGAAGTGCCGGCATGACCGCGCGTGCCCTGATCCCCATTCGTGCCGCGCTTGCCGGCGGTGCTCTGCTGGCGCTTTCGGCTTGCAACCTGGCGCCGCGATACGCCCGCCCCGCTCTTCCCGTGGCGCCCACCCTGCCGCAAGGGGATGCCTATCCCACGCTGGCGCAAGAAGCGAACGGGGTCGACAGCATCGGCTGGCAGGCCTTTTTCACCGATCCCCGGCTGCGCGATACCATCGCCATGGCGCTTTCCGCCAACCGCAGCCTGCGCAGCGCGGTCGCTGCCGTCGCCCAGGCGCGTGGCACCTACAAAGTGAACCGCGCCGCGCTGGTGCCCACGGTCACTGCCGGCCCGCAGGCTTCGGAAACCCGCAACGGGGGGATACCGTTCGAAAACTACGAACTGAGCGGCGGTTTCTCGTCTTATCAGATCGATCTGTTCGGTCGGCTGCGCAACACCAGCAGGGCCGCGTTCGAAACCTATCTTGCCAGCGACGAAGGCCGTAAGGCCACGCAGATCAGCGTCATAGCGGAGACGGCCACGGCCTGGCTCAGCATGGCGGCAGACCGCGACGCGCTGGCGATCGCCCAGGAAACGCTCGCCTCGCGGCAAAAGACGCTGGAATTGACCCGCCAGCTGGAAGCCAACGGCGTGGGCACGAAACTGGCCGTTGCCCAGGCGCAGACCGCGCTGGAAATCGCGCGCGCCGACGTGGCCGATTACACCACGTTCGTGGCGCAGGATCGCAACGCGCTGGAACTGCTGGTAGGCGCTCCCGTGCCCGATGCGCTGCTGCCCCAGACCTTGGGCGAAGGGCGCCAGACCCTCGCCAGCCTGCCCGCCGGGCTCTCGTCCGAAGTGCTGCTGCGCCGGCCCGATGTGCTTCAGGCAGAGCATACGCTGAAAGCGGCCAACGCGCGCATCGGGGCGGCGCGCGCGGCATTCTTTCCGTCCATCTCGCTGACCGGGCTGCTGGGCATCGCCAGCGGCAGCCTCACGGAAGTATTCAGGGGTCGCGACTTCGTCTGGAGCGCCAGCGGCAACGCCAGCCAGACCCTGTTCGACGGCGGGGCCAACGCGGGCAACTTGGCCTTTGCCAAGGCCGCCCGCGATGCGGCCGTGGCGGCGTATGAGCGGGCGATCCAGACCGCGTTCCGCGAAGTGGCGGATGCCTTGGCGCGGCGCGGCACGATCGATGAAAAAGTGGCCGCGCAGGAAAGCTATGTGGAAAGTGCCGAGCGGGCGACCCGGATCACCGAACTGCGCTACCGGAACGGCGTCGCCACGTTCCTCGAGCCGCTCGATGCCGATCGTACGGCCTATACCGCGCGCCAGGCGCTGGTCATCGCACGGCTGACCCGCGCCACCAACATGGTGACATTGTATCAGGTGCTGGGCGGCGGCCTGACGCCCTGACGGGCCTGCCCGGCTTCCCGCCGGCAGTTCGCTCCATAACGGTGGGGTTCCGGCTGCATCGCTGCTTGCCGCGTCGCCGCGCGGCGGGGAGACTGTGCGCTGCTGTTATCCGCCAAGGATCGTTGCCGCGATGCCGCCCGTGCCACCAGAGCCCCCGTTGCAGGTTGCGCTGCTCAACGTGAAATACAGCCCCAATCTGGGCGACGGATTGCTGGCGGAATGCCTTGAACGCGAACTGGCACAGGCGCTGGGCGGCGCACATGTGTTCTCGATCGATATCGCCGGGCGCAAGGGCTGGCGCAATGATGCGGCCCCGCGTCGGCGCCATGCACTCGCCCTGCTGGAAGCCGCGCCACCCCCGCTGCGCCGGTTGCTGGCGATGGTGGCGCTTGCGGCAATGAGCCGACTCTGGCTGCGCCGCCACGTGCGGGCCCGGCTCACCGGATGCGATGCGGCAGTGATCGGCGGCGGCAACCTGTTGACCGACGCGGATCTGAACTTTCCGGTCAAGCTTGCCGGCGCCGCGCGCGAAGTGGCCAGGCGTCGCCTGCCGCTGGCGGTGCATGCCGTCGGTGCCAGCGCGCAATGGTCGCGGCGCGGACACGCGCTCTTTGCCCGCGCGCTCACCAGCCGACGGCTGGCCCACGCCTCTGTCCGGGATGAACGCAGCCGGCAGGCCTGGGCTTCGCTGCTCACGACGCGGGGCGCTATCCCGGCCGATCTCGCGCGCGATCCGGGCCTTTTGGCTTGCCTGCATTATCCCCACGCACCAGGCATTCCCGGCCGCGGCGGGGAACGCCGCGTGGGCCTTTGCATCACCGCGCCGCTGGCGCTGCGCTATCACGTGGGTCAGCATCAGGGCAGTCAGCATCGGGGCGGCGGAACAGCCGGCTTGCACGGCCACCGGAACGATCGCGACATGCTGGCATGGTACGGCATTGCGGCGCAGGCCCTGGCCCGGCAAGGCCTGCACGTGATCCTGTTCACCAACGGCAGCCCGGAAGACCGGGCCTGTCTTGCCCGCCACGCGCCGGAATGGCTTGCCGGGGAGCCGGCCAGCGCCTGGCACGATGGCCCGGCGCGCGGGCAGCACGGGCGGGTGAGCGTGGCGGCGGCCTTTGCCACCCCCGGCGACCTCGCGCGGTTCGTGGCCGGGTGTGATCTGGTGATCGCCCATCGCATGCACGCCTGCATTGCCGCCCACGCCTTTGCCGTTCCCACTATCGGGCTGACGTGGGATGACAAGCTGGCTGGTTTCTTCGCATTGGCCGGCCGCGCCCGCTATGCCGTGGAGGCCTTGTCGCTAACGCCCGCCGCCTTGGTCGAACTGGCCCATGCGGCCATGGCCGAAGGGGTGGACCGCGCGGCTCTTGCGGCACTGATCGCGCAAACCCGCGCCGATGTCGCCACGCTTGCCACGCGCCTTGCTCTGGCCGCTGCCCCGGCGCTGCCCCTTTCCGCATCGGCTTCCCTTCAGCCAGAGCCGGCAGCAAGCCTGGCGGCGCTCGCGTGATGCCGGGCGGGCCGATCGACCGCATCGTCGTGATCAACGATCTTGCGCGGCCGATGGGCGGCGCCAGCGCGCTGGCCCTGTTTTCCGCCGTCGCATTGCGCAGGCTGGGCCACGCCGTAACGCTGCTCGCCGGCGATGCCGGGGACGATGGCTCACTGGCCGCCGCGGGCCTTGCCTGCGTCGCGCTGGGGCAGGACCGTCTGCTTGCCCGCCCCCGGGTGGAAGGGGCACTGGCCGCCTTGTGGAACCGGCGGGCGGCGCGCATGATCGCCGGCTGGATTGCCAGGCACGATACGCCGCGCACTATCTATCACCTGCACGGCTGGTTGCAGATCCTTTCACCAGCGGTCTTTCATGTCCTTGCCCCGGTCCGCAGCCGGCTGGTTATCTCGGCCCACGATTTCTTTCTGGCATGCCCCAACGGCGCTTTTGCCGATCTCAAGACAGGCGAGCCCTGCGGGCGCACGCCCCTGTCGGCGCGATGTCTGATGGCGGATTGCGATCGGCAGAGCCGCGCGCACAAGCTGTTGCGCGTGGTGCGCCACGCCATTCAGACGCACCTGTTCGATCCGGCACAGGCACCGCCGATCCTGGCTATTCACGGCGCAATGGCACCGCAGCTGGCGCGCGCCGGCATCCCGGCGTCCGCGATCCGCACGCTGCCCAATCCGGTCGAGCCCTGGTCTTCCACCCGCATCGCCGCGGAAACCAACCACGAGGTGCTGTTCGTCGGACGCCTGGAAGAAACCAAAGGCCCCGATCTTGCTGCCGCCGCAGCCCGCGTGGCCGGCGTGCCCTTGCGGCTGATCGGCAGCGGCAGCATGGAAGCGGCATTGCGCGCCCGCTATCCCGAGGCGCGATTCAGCGGCCGCCTTGCGCCTGCAGAGATCGCCCAGATAGCCCGCGCCGCCCGCTTGCTGGTCATGCCCAGCCGCTATCCCGAACCCTATGGCCTGGTGGCGATGGAGGCCGCGCGCGCCGGCATTCCGGTGATCCTGCCCACCACCGCGCTGTTGGCGGGTGATCTGGTGCGCCATGGCGCCGGGCTTGCGATCGATCCGCGTGATACGCCTGCCTTCGCCGATCACCTGGCCGCGCTCGCGCAGGACGACGCGCGCGTACGCACGATGAGCGAGGCCGCTTTCGCGCTGCCGGCCGATCTCGCCCTGGCGCCCGAAGAATGGATTGCGCGGCTGCTCGATTGCTATGCCGCGCGCCTGGCGGCAGCCGCCGCCCCCGCCTGCCCGCCTGGTCAGCGCACGGACGAAGCCGGCCTGCTTTCGGCAGAGGCGGCGTCGCGTGTCGCCGCCTGATCGCGACCCGCCCGCACCATGCGCGCGCGACCGTTCAGCACCGCGTCGGCCGCCGGCACGCGCTTTTCCGGATTGCGTAGCGGCACATGGCGGTGGCTCCGCGCCCGGCCGCGCAAGTGCTGGATCTTGACCGGCAGGATCACCATCGCGAGTGCGGCCATCGACACCGCCCAGCGCCACACCAGCACCTGCCCGCTCTCGGCCGCCACAAGAAATTCGGCCACGGTCATCCATAGCGCCTGCGCGCCCAGAAGTTGCGAACTGCGCCGTTCGGGCACGGATACCAGGATCAGCAGCCCTAGAAGATAGGCCGCCGCCGCCGTACTTTCCGCCGTAGCCATTCCGGTGGCATAGCTCACCATCATGGCAATGGCCGTCGCCAACGCCAGAACGCGTCCCAGGCGAACGGCCTGTACAGGGGCATATCGGGCGGGCGCGGGTATCACGCCTTATGGGTGGCACGATAGCCGTCAACGAATGCTTGCGCGTGATCGTTAACGCCGCGGCAAAAGCCATGCGCCCCGAAAAGAGCGGAAACGCGCCGAAATCGGCGGCAATGCGACATCTTGCCAACTATTGACGATAAACCTTTACAGCGGCAGCCTTTTGCCTGTTGCAACCGCTTTGTGCCGGGCGGACGGCACGATCCTGCCGCCGTTCGCCGATAACCGGGCCGGCATCCACGCAGCGAACTGCCTCGGCAATGGCGCCAATTGCCCCAGTTTGCGCGCGGCGGCGATGATACCACCTGCCCATGGCAACAGCGGCGGAATATCACGTGCAACGGCAGTGGCGCTGGCAGCTTGCAGCACTGCGAGCGGGCTTGCTTGCCGGCCCGTTGTTCTGGCCGTTGCAGGCGGCAGGACAGACCGCACCCGATCGGCGCGCAGGGCCGGAAACGGTGGAAAACCGCGTGCGCCCAGGGATGGAGGGCACAGGTTTCCAGGCAGGATCGTTGCGGATCACGCCCAGTCTTGCCGTCGGGCTTGTCGCGACAGACGATCTCTATGCCCGCCGCGCCCCGCGTGTAGCGGATGTCGGGACGAACCTGGCGCCCGCACTTGCCGTGCAGTCGCAATGGAGCCGCCATTCCTTCACCTTGCGCGCCGACGGGTTGTTCGAACGCTATGCCCGCGGCGGCGCGGAAGGGACCGACCGATATGGCGCTGGCGCGGCGGCGCGAATCGATATGGGCCGCAGCACGCGGATCAGTCTCGATGGCGCGATCGACCGGCGGATCGAGCCGCGCGGTACTACGGGCGATACGCTGTTCGGCATCAGGCCGATCGCTTTCCGCCAGGTGAGCCTTGCCGGCAACGTCGAACGAGCGATAGGGCCGACACGGCTGGCGTTCGACTTGCGTTTCGACCGCTTTCATTATTTCAACCGCCAGAACGGCAATGCCATCATCGTCCTCACCCAGCGCGATTTCCAGACGGTGGCGGGTGGCGTCAAAGTCGTTCAGCCACTCTCGTCGGCTGTCGCCATCCTGTTGACGCTGCGCCTTAACAATGCCCATTATCCTGATGAAGATCCGGCAGAAGCCACGCGCCGCTCGCACGGCTATGCGGTGATGGGCGGGCTGGCGTTTGGCGAAAACCGGCTGCTGGAAGGCGAACTCGCACTGGGCTATCTGCGCCAGCGCTTTGCCAGTCCCGTCTATCCCACCATCGCCGGCCTTGCCTATACGGCAGCGCTGCGGTGGCACGCCACGCCGCTGACCACCGTTTCGTTAGTTGCGAACAAGACCATACAGCGCTCGCCCATCGCGAACGTCGCCGGGATCGAACAGCAGCAGTTCAGCCTGGGCCTGGCGCACGAGCTGCTCCGCAGGCTGATCCTGCGGCCCAATGCCAGCTATACCGTCGATCGCTTTCGCACCACGGCGCGCGTGGATCGCTACGCCACCGGCGGCCTCTCTGCCACTTGGCAAGCCGCGCCCCATCTCCAGATCGAAAGCTCGCTGCGCCACGCCCTGGGCCGTACCAATGCCGAGATCGCCAAGCAGCGCGAATACAATCAGAACCGCGCGACGGTGACGCTCAAGTATGTGCTCTAAGTGCGCCGTGATGATCTGCCAGGCACAGCGATCCGGCCCGTCAATACCTTGTGATTGCCAAGAAAAAGGCCCCGCCGGTTTCCCGGCAGGGCCTCAAGCTTCAGAAGATCGGGAAACCTCAGTGCGCCAGGTTGGCGATCGTGCTGTCGACCAGGGCCTTGTCGGCATCGGCGCCATGGCGGGCGGCGATGATCTGGCCCGCTGCCATCGCCGCTGCGGCTGCGGCGGTTGCGCGCAGATCGTCAACTGCGGCGCGTTCTGCCGCCGCGATCCTGTCGGCCGCCATCTTCTCGCGGCGCGCGATGATGTCGCGGGTATCCGCCTCGGCCTTGGCGACGATAGCGGCGGATTCGCTGCGCGCATGGTCGAGCATGGCCGCGGCGTCCTTTTCCGCGCCGGCGATGCGGGCGGCATATTCGGCGCGCAGGGCCTCGGCCTCGGCACGCAGGGCCTTGGCATCGTCCAGCTCGCGGCGGATCGCGGCGATCTGGGTATCGAGCCCCCTGGTGACCGTTCCCGGCACTTTCTTCCACACCAGGATCAGCAGGAAAGTCAGCATTGCCGCCGCAACGATGGCACCCGCGCCGATGCCATTGATCGTCGGCTCGGTTGCCTCGTGGCCACCGGCATGATGCTCGAGGCTGGCGGTGGTTTGCGTCGCGTCAGCCATGGGCAAGCACTCCCTGCACCGCGCCGCGCGCGTCCTCGGCAGAAATCGCAAGGCCGGCAAGGCGGCTTACGATGTCTTGCGCGGCCTGCGCGGCCACATCCTGCACGTCGCCCTGGGCGGCGGCGCGTGCGGCGGCGATCCGCGCCTCGGCAGCAACGGTGGTTTCCTCGATCCGCGCCGCTGCCGCTTCGAGCGCAGCCTGCGTCTTGCGCGCAGCGTCAGCCTTGGCAGCGGCAATCATCGCGTGTGCCTGGGCGCGCTGCTTGCCTTCGGCGATCCGCCAGGTCTGTTCCTCGGCGTCGGCGGCGGCACGGGCGGCTTCGGCCGCGCCAAGATCATCGGCGATCTGCTGGTTGCGCCGGTCGATGGTCTGCACAACGCCCGGGAGCATGCCCCGGCCGATGACGAAGAAGACCACGCCAAAGCACACCAGCAGCCAGAAGATCTGGCTGGCATAAGTATCGGCGAGTTGGGCTATCTGGGGCATCGCGTTGGTCCGCGCTTCCTGTCTGTCGTTCAGGCTGTCTGTCGTGCTAGGCTATCGTTCCGGCCGGCCGGGCGTTACCCCGGCCGGCCGTCGATCAAAGGTCCGCTTCGTGCCTTCAGGCAACGAAGATCAGGATCATCGCGACGACGAACGAGAGCAGGCCCAGAAGTTCGGCCGCGGCAAAGCCGATGAACAGACGGCCCTGCTGGCCATCGGCAGCGCCCGGATTGCGCAGCGCGCCTTCGAGGAACTTGGCGAAGACGTTGCCCACGCCCAGCGAGGCCAGACCGGCGCCGATAGCAGCGAGACCAGCGCCGAGAAGCTTTGCGCTCTGTGCGTCCATGATAAAAACTCCCTTGTTCTAGAACCGGTATGAAGCGGTCTCAGGTGGTGGTGGTGACGGTCAGTGAAGGTTTTCGGCGTCGTTCAGATAGACGCAGGTAAGCAGGGCAAAGACATAGGCCTGAATGCCGGCGACCAGCAATTCCAGCGCCGAAATGCCGATCATCAGCAGGAAACTGGGTGCCCCTGCCAGAAAGAAAGTGCCGACGCCCGCGTTGGTGCCCGCGATGACGAAGCCCGACAGCACTTCGAGCAGCACGTGTCCCGCCATCATGGCCACGAACAGACGCAGGCCAAGCGAGAACGGGCGCACCAGGAACGAGATCAGCTCGATCGGGAAAATCACCGGCACCATCGGCAGCGGCGTGCCGTGCGGCACGAACAGCGAGAAGAAATGCAGGCCATGCCTGGCAAAGCCGACAATCAGCACGATCGCGAAGCTCATCACCGCCAGAACCCCGGTAACGGTGAAATGGCTCGTCGCGGTGAACGGATGAATGCCGACCAGCGCCAGCGGCAGAAGACCGAGCAGGTTGGCGAAGAGAATGAACGTGAACAGCGAAAAGACGTAAGGCAGGTACTTGCGCCCGGCATCGCCCACGTTGGATTGCAGCAGGGTATCGACAAAGCCGGTGAGGCTTTCCACGGCCATCTGCCAGCGGCCCGGCACTTGCGCTTTCCGGGCGCCGCCGCCCACGAAAACGATCAGCACCAGTGTGGTGATGACCATCCACAACGCCGAATTGGTGAAAGCAATGTTGTGCCCGGCAATCGACCATTGATCGGTGCCGAACAGCGGCTCGATCGTAAACTGGTGTACCGGATCGACCTTTCCTTCGGCCACAGTGCCTGTCCCCGTTACGCGCAAAAACACTATGGCATTCCCGCCCCGGCCGTGGTTCCGGCCGGCGATCGACCGGATCGGAACCCGGTCAGGAACGCCCGTTCGAGATCCTGATGATATTGCGGAAGGCCACGCCCATCCCCACAAACAGCATCACCAGAAGCCCCCATGGTCGCGTACCGGCAAACTGATCGATGACCCAGCCGATGAACGCGCCGCCCGCAAGCCCGCCGATCAGTTCGGCCAGAACACGGTTGCCCATGCGATAGCTCGCATCGGACTTTTCCCGGTCTGGCGCGGGCTTGCGCGCCTCCTCCTTCTGGCGGGCGGCGTCGAGCCGCGCGTTCAGGCTGGAAAGGCGTGCATCCTCACCGATAGGCTCTGCGTCGGGTTGTTCGTCGTGCATGGCATACTCCGTCGATGGATCGAACGCGCGGTTTCCATCCGCCCAACGGAACATGTCATGCGCAACGGCATCCCGCCGAGGGCGCCTGCCCCTTAGGCGGGGGGTTTTCGCGAGTCAACCGCCGTGCGCTCAACTGGCCGAGGTTGCGCGCATACGTTTGCGGTGATCGCACGCCCGGGACGGCGCTTGCGACCGGCAACCGATGCTTAGAGACAGCGCGAATCGCGCTGCGGCGGCGCGCTGGTGCGTGTCTGCCAGGTACCGTTGGGAGCCTGGTACTTTTCGCCCGGCTGGGTCTGTGCAATCAGCAGGCAGCCCGAGGTAAAGGCATATTCCTCCACCGTCGCTTTCTGCGCCTGCGCCTTTTCGGTATAGACCGCGCGTCGTTTGAGATTGATGTCGTCCACCACGGCCTTGAGCGCCGCACCGGGCGGCGTGACATAGCCGAGATAGCCGTCCATCTTTTCGCCCACCGCGCCGGCCGCGCGCGCCGCGGCATAGGCGGGATCGCGCTGCGCCAGCGCTGAAACCGGGGCTGCTGCCAGCGGCAGCGCCACGGCCGCGGCGATCAAGGCGGAAAAAGCGGTGTTGCGTGCCATCTCAGAAGATGTCCTTGTTCTTGTCGATCGTCTGGCTGGCATCTCCGGCCAGGCGATAGACGACTTCCTGCTTGATATTGATATTCAATTCGATCACGATCGGCTTGTCGGGCGCCTTCACAGAAATGCATCCCGCCAGCGAAACGGCGATACCCGCCACCATGCCTGCTGCCAGAACCCTGCGCTTCACGTCCCTTACCCCATCCCGTCCCATGCTGCGGGCAATCGTTGCAGTGCCGTTGCACACGGTCAAGACAGGGCGTCGCTTTGATGGGCTCATGGCATGTTTCCACTTGCTGCAGGCTGAATGGCGGGGGTGGCGGTCGCTTGCGGGCGCGATAAGACCCGGCCTTTGGCATCGAGCAGCCCCACCGCGCGCGGATCGGCCACGACCGAGGGATCGTACATCGATTTGTAGGTGCCCAGCAGGCTGTAGAACGGCGCGCGCACGTTGACGTCGAACTGGATGGGCAACCGTTCGACCTGCCGGGTCAGGAAATTGCGGCTGGCGCTCTTGCCCTGGCTTACGCCGCCGAACTGCACCGTGGTAACGAAATCGCCGGCGATATCGCCCTGCAGGCCGATCTTCATCCGCTGGTAATCGAGCGAACGCAGCGCCGCGAACGCGTAGTTGGCCATGAACGAGAGGTCCTTGTACGTCAGCGCGCCGACATAGGACACGTTGCCGCCCCCGCGTGAGGCCAGCGTGCCGCCGACGATGTGCCCGCCGCTGGCGTCGAACACCACCGGCAGGCGCCCGTCGAACACGCCCGTGGCGGAAACGTTGGCCATTTCCATGTGGGCGACGAACTGGGCGGCATCGAGCCCGTCGATCGACAGCGTGAAATGGCGCGGCTCGGCCTCGGCGAAACGCAGTGTCGTGGGTTCTAGCGTCAGGCGTCCGCCCATGAACGGCCACTGCGCGCCGTTGACCACTGCCACCATGCCGGGCTTGAGCTGCAGATCGACCCGGCCATCGGTGACTTCCACCCCGGGATTTATCGAGGCAATGTTCAAAATCTGGTGCGGGGCGGTTTCCAGCACCAGCAGATCGGTGAACTGTACCGTGCCCGAAAGGCCCTTTACCGGGCCGAACGCCGCCGCAAAGTCGAGGCCCCGGCTGCCGAAAGCGCCTGACGAGGTGACGCGGTCGCCGTGCCAATCGATCCGTCCATGGCCGGCTACGGTGCCACTGGCATTGGCAATCAGGCCCCGCGCCAGGCTGGTGAGTTGCCCAGGCTGTAGGCCCGGATCGAAAACCAGGCTATCCACTACAAGATCGGCATGGCCGCGGCTGCCGCCCAGATCGTGCGCCAGTTCCACACGCGTCACCGGCCGGCCGCTGCGCGCCTCGCGCAGCAGGGCCTGCGCCGCGATCCGCCCGCCCGACAGCGTCAGCGTGGCATCCTGCGCGGTCAGCGGCTCGAACCGGGCGGGACTGGCACGGTCGGCCAGGGTGAAGCGCGTGCCCGAAAGGGTAAGCGAGCCATCGGCATAGCGCCAGATGCCGCTGGCATCGCCCAGATCCAGCGGCACTGCGGCCATGCGCGCTTCCACGCCGGCAAAGGTGCCGGTGAAATCGGTCCCGAGCTGCGCGGTTACGTCGGAAAGCGATAGTCGCGTGGCGCTGGCTTCTGGACCCAGCGCCAGGTTGACGCCGCGCGCGGTCAGCGTTCCTGGCCAGGCCAGGCCCACGGCGGCTGTCTCGAGACGCAGCGGGGTATCGCCCATCCGCCCCGCCATGCGCAGTGCCGAGGTGCCCAGCGCCACATGCAACGGCGCGTTGCCGGCAGTGACGATCGCCTGCCCGTCAGCCGGGCACAAGGTCAACGTCTGGCCATCGAACGTCATCTGCCCCAGACTGAGCGAATCGAATTGCGGCGTGGTGCATCGGCGCCACAGCGCCAGCGCGCCCCCGCGGCCATAGGCACCACTGACAGGCAGGCGCAGATTTTCGACTCGACCGCCCGGAATCGCTCCTGAAAGCCGGGTCATGCCCGAAAAGCCGAGCGCACCATCGGGCATCTGGACCACGACCAGTTCCGGCACCGCCAGATGCCCGTCACCCACGGCATAGTCGGCCATGGCGAGATGGAACTGCGCACCGGCGCGGCCATTGCGCTCCATCGTGCCCGCAAGGCGGGGCAGGCCATTGCCACCGGTGCTGAAATCGCCGGCCAGCCGCGGCACTGTCGTACCGCTTCCCGAAATGCGCACTTTGCCAAGGTTCAGCAGCGCCTGCCCGCTGCCTCCGCGCAGCGTGCCCCGGGGCACGACCAGATCCCATGCGCCGTCATGATCGCGGCGCAGCGTCAGATCGGCGGAAAAGCGGCTGCCGCGCTCCTCTTCGCCCAGGCGGCGGCGCACTTGCGCCACCATCGGCGCGGCGAGCGTTCCGGCCGTGGCGGTCTGCGCCGAAGCCAGGGCCGCATCGAGCGCCGGGCCGCGCCGCAGGCCGCCGGCCTCCACCATGCCGCGAAATTCGGCGTCATACGTTCCCGCTGCCCCCGGCTTTGCGCGGCCCTCGCCGGCACGCACTCTCACGAGCCCGTCCATTTCGAGCAGCCCCACCGCGCCTTGCGGCGTGCGCATGCCACCGATGGTGGCAGCCACCCGGCCGCCCAGCGCGCCGGCGCGCCACGCCAGCGCCGTGTCGAGACCCAGCGTCCGCCCGGAAAAGGCGCCGGCGCGAAACGCGCCCGATCGCACCCGGCCCTTGACACTCACCCCCGCCAGATCGCGATCCATCGCGGCATCGAGCAGGAAATCGGCACCGCCGACAGCCAGTCCGCCATTCCCGCAGGCCAGGGTCGCCACGCGCACCGGCCCGGAAAACCGTGGCTGTTCATTGCGGATCGTCACCTGGCCAAAGGCCGTCGTCCGGGCCGTGGTACAAGCGCCAAGGGCAAGGCGCGGGGTCACCACGGCCAGGGTTCCGGCAAAGCCATCACGCAGGCGCCCGGCGCCATCGGCCTTGAATGCCACGCGTCCCTGATCGGCATCGATCAGCCCGCGCCCATCGACGATCGTCAGGCGCCAGTCGGGCAGGCGGAACGGCGCCTTGTCGGCCGGCTGCGCCTGGATCACCTTGTCGAGCGTGCCGAAACTGGCCCGTCCGCCACGATAAGTGCCGAACAGGCGCGGGCGGATCAGCTTCACTTCGCCGATGCGCGGGCCGGTCAGGCTCCACGCCAGGTTCAGTTCGGCCCGCTCGATCGTCAGATCCGGCCGGCGCGGATCGCCTACCGCGATATTCGCCAGCACTTCCTGCCCCGGCCCGATCGAAACGATGGTATAGCGCGCGGGCAGGCCCAGCGTGGCCAGTTGCCGCGCGATGGCGCGATCGGCGATACGGTTGCGCGCCATCCACAGCCCGCTGCCCGCCACGGTCGCCATCGCGCCCGCGCCCAGCAAGGCCATGTGCCACCTGCGCCATTTTCGGGGCGCAGGATCAACAGGTTCCACCAAATCGGTCGTATCCGCCATTCATCCCCTTCTTGCGCATGGCCCGCGCTTGGGCAATGCAAAATCCCACCAAAATCCACGCTGACAGAGGTCATGCCGGAAACGCCCAGTCTCTTTCCCGAAAAAACATCATCCGATCCGGTGCCGGACCGTGTGCGGGAAGCGGCGCACGATCCGTCAGGGCACCGTGCCCGCCTGCGCCGCCGTCTGTTGACCGGCAGCGACGACGCGTTGGCCGATCACGAAGTGATCGAGGCGCTGTTGATGACCGCGATCCCCAGGATGGACGTCAAACCGCTGGCGCGGATGCTGCTGCAACGCTTCGGCTCGCTGCCAGGAGTGTTCAACGCCGATCCGCGTGCGCTGCAGGCCGTGCCCGGCATCAAGGAAGCCGCTGCCGCCGCGCTGCGCATTGCCGGCGTTGCCGCCCGGCGTCTGGCCCGCACCCAGATGCAGGAAATGCCCGTGCTGTCGAGCTGGCAGGCGCTGATCGACTATCTCACGATCGATATGGCGCACCTTAACCACGAACGCGTGCGCGTGCTCTATCTCAACACCCAGAATCGCCTGCTGCTGGACCAGATCGTGAGCGACGGCACGCTGGACGAAAGCGCGATCTACACGCGCGAAATCATCGCCAAGGCGCTGGCGATCGGCGCGGCGTCGCTTATCCTGGTGCATAACCACCCCTCGGGCAGTACCCAGCCCAGCCGCGCCGATATCCAGATCACCCACAAGATCATCGAGGCGGCGCGCCTGCTGGGCGTTACCGTCCACGATCACGTCATCATCGGCCGCGAAGGGCACACTTCGTTGAAAGCCAAGGGGCTGATCTAGGTCTTTCGTCGCCTCCCTCGCCCCATGCCGTCACTCTGGAATGCCGTCACTCTGGAATGCCGCCACCCCAGACTTGATCCAGGGTTCCGCTCTGTCTGGCAGAAGGGCGATGGCGGAACCCTGGATCAAGTCCGGCGTGACGATCGATATGGTCCGGATCGGGCGATATGGTCCGGATCGGGCAGAGGCCGAACAAGGCGATGCTTTAGACCAGCCCGGCATGCTCCAGCGCGGCATCGACGGCGCGGCGGGCATCGTCGTTGCACGGCACCAGGGGCAGGCGCAGTTCGTCCTCGATCCAGTCGTGCACGCGCGAGAGCGCATACTTCACCGGGCCGGGCGAGGCATCTTCGAACATGGCGTAGTGCAGCGGATAGAGCCGGTCGTTCAGTTCGCGCGCCAAGGCCAGGTCGTTGGCCGCGCAGGCCGCCTGGAATTCGGCGCAGAGCCGGGGCGCCACATTCGCTGTCACCGAAATGCAGCCCACCGCGCCGGCGGCGTTGGCCGGCAGTGCCAGTTCGTCATCGCCGGAAAGCTGGCAGAAATGCTTGCCGATGCCCATGCGATGGTCGGTCACGCGCGAGAGATCGCCGCTGGCATCCTTGATGCCGACGATCTTGTCGGGATAGCGCTTGGCCAGTTCGCAAACGGTTTCGGGCAGGATGTCGGTCACCGTACGGCCCGGCACGTTATAAAGGATGATCGGCAGTTCGTTGTGTTCAGCCAGATAGCTGAAATGCGCTATCAGCCCTTCCTGGCTGGGGCGGTTGTAATAGGGCGCCACGCACAGCGCCGCCTGGGCACCGCACTTCCTCGAAAAATTCATATGCAGCAGGGCGTTCATCGTATCGTTGCTGCCGCACCCGGCAATCACCGGCACGTGGCCGGCGGCTTGCTCGACGCAGACTTCGATCACGCGGTGATGCTCGGCATTCGACAGGGTCGACGCCTCTCCCGTGGTTCCGCACGGGACCAGGGCCGACGATCCGTTCTCGATCTGCCAGTCCACCAGGCGGCGGAACGCTTTCTCGTCAAAGGCGCCGTCGCGAAACGGGGTCACCAGAGCCGGAATGGAGCCGGAAAACATGGACTTTATCCTTCGTCTTGACGCACAGTGGGGCTATGGTCGTCGGCATGGTTGCGGTGCGGCGCTTACTGCGTCAAACCCGGGTTTGCCACTGCAAAGCACATTCAGCGCCTGATAAGGAGGCGGCATAGACGATGTCCAGCATGGACATGCCCCGGATTCCCGTTTCCCGTTCCCTGCGCAACGCCCTGTGCGGGCTCGCCGCGCTGGCGGTGCTTTCGATGCCCACGCGCGCCAGCAACGCCGGCCCTGATGCCGATGGCAGCGCCTGGGACCGCGCCCGCGCGCAATTGATCGCCGGGCAGCAGGGGCCGATGGCGATGGCCATTGCCCGCTGGGAACTGCTTTCCTCTTCGGGCCGCTTCGGCTTTGCCGATTATGCCGGCTTCCTCTTGTCCTATCCCGGTTTTCCGGAAGAGGAACGTCTGCGCCGCTATGCCGAGGCCGCGCTCGATCGGGAAGCCGGGACCGGCGGCGGAGCCGACGTGCGCGCCACTGTCGCCTATTTCGATCGGCAGCCGCCGCTGACCAACCCCGGACGAGCGCGCTATGCTCTCGCGCTGCGGGCGCTGGGCCGCCCCGATGCCGATGCCATGGCGCGCGCGGCCTGGCGCGGCGGGCCGATGAGCGATGCCGACGAAGCCGCGATCCAGGGCATCTGGGGCGGCACTTTCACGCCAGACGACGCCGATGCACGGATGGATGCCCTGCTGTGGGCCGGGGCGACCGATCAGGCCAACCGGGCTTTCGTTATGGTTTCCCCGCTGCGCCGGGGTGTGGATGGCGCGCGCCTGATGGCTCTGCAGGGGCTCGATCCCTATGCCGCCGCGGCCGGTACGCCGCCAGACGTGCTCAACGCCGATCCCGGTTTCCTCTATGCCCGCGCGCGCCAGCTGCGCAAGCAGGGCCTGGGTGTCATGGCCCAGCAGTTGCTCGCCAGCCGACCGCCCCTGCGCGCCCGGCCGCTGCTGCGCGGCAGATGGATCGATGAACTGCTCATCAATGCGCAAGGCGCGGCTGCCGCCGGCAATGCGCGCGGCGCGGTGGCGATCGCACGGGGCGTGGACGACGCGTTCGATCCCGGCGAAGACATCAGCCAGATGGCCTATGACCTGCGCGACGACTACACCTCGCTCGTCTGGCTGGGCGGTACCCAGGCGCTCTGGTCGATGGGCGACGCGGCCGGCGCGGCGCCGTTGTTCTGGCGCTATGGCAATGCCGCGCGGACGCCCGGCACGCGGGCCAAGGGGTTTTACTGGGCGGGGCGCGCTGCCGCGCGGGCTGGCCTCTCGGGCGACGCGCAACGCTATTTCGCCATGGCCGCGCGCTATGCCGATCAGTTCTACGGCCTGCTCGCGCTGGAACGGCTGGGCCGGCCGGTGCCCGACTTCGCTTACGATTCCCGCGCCGTACCCACGCCCGAAGAACGCGCCCGCTTCAATGCGAGCCCGCTGACGCAGGCCGTGCGCGAAGTGGCCCGCACCGGCCAGTGGCGCACCACCGTGCGGTTCTTCAAGGAAATCGCCGATCAGCAACAGACCGAAAGCCAGCACATGTTGGTGGCCGAACTGGCGCGCGAGGTGGGGCGGCGGGATCTGGGCGTCATCGCGGGGCAGGCCGCCGCCGCGCGCGGTTATCTCGATTTCCAGCATATCGCCTTTCCGGTGATGCCGGTGCCGCCGGGCGCCGAACAATCCTGGACGATGATCCATGCGATCACCCGCCAGGAAAGCCAGTTCGCCCAGAACGCCATGAGCCATGCCGGCGCCCGCGGCCTGATGCAGCTGATGCCGTCCACCGCCAACGAACAGGCGGGTAAGCTGGGCCTGGGTTTTTCCATTCAGGCGCTGACCGATGATGCCGGGTTCAACATGCGGCTGGGCAGCGCTTTCTTCGGCCGCCTGATGGATATCTATGGTGGCTCCACACCGCTGGCGGTCGCGGCCTACAACGCCGGGCCGGGCAATGTGAACAAGTGGCTGCGCGCCAACGGCGATCCGCGTACCGGGGCGGTGGACTGGATCGACTGGATCGAACGCATCCCCTTTTCCGAAACGCGCAACTACGTGCAGCGCGTTCTGGAAAACGCCGTCGTCTATGATGCCATGAACCCCGACAAAGCGGAATGGCGCGGACCCAATCCGATGAGCCACATCCTGGGCAAGCCGACCCCGGGCTGAACAGGCGGTTCCATGCCCGGTGCGCGGCCAGGTCCTGCCACACGGCGCCGGGGGTGGTCGAAGGCCACCGCGAACGCTAAAGGCAGGGGTGCGATGAAACCCGATGGCAACCCGATCACGCCCGCCGGCCTTGCCGCTTTGCGCGCACGTTACGATCATCTTCTCGGCACGGAACGCCCGGCGATCGTCGAGATCGTCAGCTGGGCCGCCGGCAACGGGGATCGGTCCGAGAACGGCGACTATCTCTATGGCCGTAAGCGCATGCGCGAGATCGACCGTGAACTGGCGCATCTGGCCCGGCGGATGAAAGCGGCGCGGGTTGTCGATCCGGCACGGCAGGAGGACCAGAGCCGCGTGCTGTTCGGCGCCGCGGTGGAACTGGCGGACGCGGACGACAACCGCCGGACACTGACCTTGGTGGGCGACGACGAGCAGGACGCGAGCGAGGGTCTTGTCGGTTGGAGCGCGCCGATCGCGCGCGCCCTGCGCGGCGCTCGCGTGGGCGATCTGCGCGTGGTGCGCCTGCCCGGCGGCGAAAAGGAATGGGAAATCGTGACCATCAGCTATCCGGTGCCAGCATGAGCGGCCCTGCCCTGCCGCAAGGCACCCCCTTGCCCGGCCGCTCCTTTGTGCTGCGTCATGGCCAAACCGTGTTCAATGCCGCACAGCGGCTGCTATCCAATGCCATGCATACGCCGTTGACGCGCCAGGGGTCCGAACACGGGCGGGAGCGGATATTCTTGGCCGCGCTCCGCGACACGGCGTGCGCCTGATGGCCGATGTGATCAACCTGCGCCAGGCGCGCAAGGCCCGCGCCCGCAAAGAGGCCGAGGCGCAGGCCGCGGCAAATCGCACGCGCTTCGGCCGCACCAAGGCGGAGAAGGCGGCCGACCGGGCGCAACGGGAACAGGCCCGCCACCACCTCGATGCCCACCGGCTGGATGAAAGCGAAACCTGATGCGAACGACCTACGAAAGCGCCACCGTGCGACTTTACCACCTGGCTGACGGGCCGGAAGGCGGCGCGGCGCAAACCCTGTTCTATGGCCCGCTGGATCAGGCCATGGTCCTTGCCGCCCAGCAGAGCGAGGCCATTCAGGCCGATCTGTTCATCGCCACCGACAACGATGTGATCGCATGGCTCGATCTGGCAGAGGGTTGACCCGCCCCCTGATAGTGGCGGCCCCGCTCGCGGCCGCCCTCATCGCCGCGGCGCCCCCCGCCGTGGCGCGCGACGCATTGGGTGTCTGGGATGGCTGGGCCGCGTTTCGCGATCCCGCCGTGCCCCGGTGCTATGCCATTGCCATGGCCACCACCAGTGGCGGCGAACGCGCCTTCGTGCCCTATATGACGATCGGCACCTGGCCGCATCGCCAGGCGCGCGGCGAAGTGCACTGGCGCCTTTCGCGCAGGATCGCACCAGGCAGCAAAGTGACTTTGGCGATCGGGGGCGAAACCTTTGCGCTGGTTGCGGGCGAGGCAGCCGCCTGGGCACAGGATCGGCGCATGGATGCGGCCATCGTGGCGCGGCTGCGCTCGGCCGGGAGCCTATCGGTCACCGGCCGGTCGCGCGACGGGCGCACTTTCCGCGACAGCTACCGCCTGGGCGGCGCGGCATCGGCGATGGATGCCGCCACGATCGGCTGTGCCGGGCTTTGACGCAAAGCGGGCCGGGGATCAGCCCGGCCCGCTCTTTGCAATCATACCAGGCTGCAGGCCCGATCAGAAGCGCAGCCCATAGGCGGCAACGACCTGGTGGCGATCGGTATCGATATCGAACCGGTTGCTGGTGTCGCCGTCGAAGTTGAAATTGGCGCGGCTATAGTTCGAATAGCGATACTCGATCCGGCCAAAGGTCTTGGGGCTGAATGCATATTCCAGGCCCGCACCGACACGATAGCCATCGGCCGTGATGCGATAGTCGTCTGACGTGGTGCCATCGCTGGCCTGGATATTGTAATGGGCGTTGGTATAGCCGCCCTTCGCATAGATCAGCGCCTTGGGCGACACGGCATAGCCTACCCGCGCACCGATGTAGAGATCGCGCCCTGCGCTGACCCGGCCCAGGCTGAACGTGTTTGCACTGAAAGTGTCGTTCCACCGCGCCGTGCTGCCGGTCGCCTCACCATCGACGCCGACCACCAGGTTGCTGCCCACCGGCAGATCGAAACCGACTTCGCCGCCATAGAGCAGGCCATCGATCGACTGGCTCTGATCTGACGCCGTATCGTCGTCCACCGAGCTGCCCGAGCGGCTGCGGTCATAACCGAGAATCCCGGCAACGCGGGGGCCGGAAAAGGTGCGGTTCGGCGCCTCGGGCGTTCCGGCCATGTCCTGAGCGATGGCGGGCGCCGCTGCGGCAAGTGCCGAAACGGCGATAACGCTGGCAAAGATAGCTTTCATGTCGTTCAACTCCATGCGAATTGTTCTTTTCTGTCGACAAGCTGCCTTGTTCCAAATTGGCATTCTTGCTGCGACCTGACAGACCTGCAACGAACGGTGCGAGGGGCCTGCGGGTTTCATGAACACAGCACAACGAAATGACTGTGGTATTTGCGCCACAATCATCCGACCGCTAGATAAGGGTAATGATCGAGCCGTTCCGTTCCGCCCTTACCCCTGCTGCGTGCACGGCTGCCGCCGCTTCCTTTGCTGCGGATGGCCACGTGCGCCTGGCCCCCTTGCTGCCCGCCGACACCGCCGATGCCCTGCACCGCTGGCTGGAAAACGAGGCACCGTTTTCACGCGTGCTGAACCAGGGTGACAAGGTCTGGGATCTTGACCGCGAAGCACGCGCCGCGCTGGACGAGGCGCGTCAGGCCGCGCTTGTCGAAGCGGTCCATGGGCAGGCGCGCCATGGGTTCCAGTTCCTCTACGATTCGCTGCGCGTGTCCGACGAACAGACCGAACGTGATGCCCGCGGGTGGCTGGTCGATCGGCTGGTGTCTGCGTTCAATACGCCGCCCTGGCTCGCGCTGTTTCGTACGATCACCGGCGACGCGTCGATCCGGATGGTCGATGGACAGGCCACGCGCTATCTGCCCGGACATTTCCTGACCGGGCATGACGATCACGTGGCGGGGAAGAACCGGGTGGCAGCCTATGTTCTCAATCTCACCCCGCAATGGCGCATCGAATGGGGCGGACTGCTGATGTTTCACGACGATGCCGGCGATGTACGCCGCGCCCTGGCACCCCGGCACAATGCGCTGCACCTCTTCCGCGTGCCGCAGCCCCACTCCGTTTCGCTGGTCGCGCCGTTTGCCGGCGCACCTCGCCTGGCGATCACCGGCTGGTTGCGCCGCTAGGGTGGCGATTTTCGCAGAGATGCGTATATGGCGGGCATGAACGCCCCAGCCTCGCTTCCCGTTTCCATGCCGATTCCCGGCCATGTCGATCCCGTGCCTGTTCCTCGCGGCGTGACACCGCGTGACGATGGGCGGATCGATCTCATCGGCCTGGCCCGGCCGCAGATCGTCGCGCTGTTTCAGGAAGCCGGGCTCGATGCCAAGGCCGCCAAGCTGCGCGCCAAGCAGGTGTTCCACTGGCTTTATCACCGCGGCGTGACCGAATTCGACGCGATGACCGACATTGCCAGGACGATGCGTCCCTGGCTGGCCGAACGCTTCGTCATCGGCCGTCCCGACGTGATGGAAGCGCAAGTGTCGACCGACGGCACGCGCAAGTGGCTGCTGCGCACAGCCGACGGGCACGATTTCGAGATGGTGTTCATTCCCGATGCCGATCGCGGGACGCTGTGCGTTTCGAGCCAGGTTGGCTGCACGCTCAATTGCCGGTTCTGCCATACCGGCACGATGAAGCTGGTGCGCAATCTGACGCCGGGCGAAATCGTCGGCCAGGTCATGCTGGCGCGCGATGCGCTGGGCGAATGGCCCAAGGGATCGATGGCTGGCCTCGATGCCGATGAAGAGGAAGGCAGCTATACCGCGGACGGGCGCGTGCTCACCAACATCGTGATGATGGGCATGGGCGAGCCGCTCTACAATTTCGACAACGTGCGCGATGCGCTCAAGCTGGTGATGGACGGCGATGGCCTGGCGCTTTCAAAGCGGCGTATCACCTTGTCCACGGCAGGCGTCGTGCCGATGATGGCCCGCGCGGGCGAAGAGATCGGCGTGAACCTGGCCGTATCGCTCCACGCCGTGACCAAGGACCTGCGCGACGAGATCGTGCCGATCAACCGCAAGTTCGGCCTGGAACAGTTGTTGCAGGCCTGCGCCGATTATCCCGGCGCCAGCAACGCGCGGCGCATCACGTTCGAATATGTGATGCTCAAGGACCGCAACGACAGCGACGAGGACGCCCGCGAGCTCGTTCGCCTGCTGCGGCACTACAAGCTGCCGGCCAAGGTCAACCTCATCCCGTTCAATCCCTGGCCCGGCGCGCCCTATGAATGCTCCAGCCCGGAACGGGTCAAGCGCTTTGCCGAAATCGTGTTCGAAGCCGGGATTTCCGCCCCGGTACGCACGCCGCGCGGGCGCGATATCGATGCCGCCTGCGGCCAGCTCAAGACCGCCGCCGAACGCCGCAGCCGGGCGGAGATGGACCGCCTAGCGAGCGAGAAGCAGGCCGCGCTGGGCTGAAGCGCCGCCGGCTCAGGCGCGCTGCTGCTGCTCGTCCGGGAGGGCAGGCACCGTGGGCGCTGCTTGGTTGTCGACCGGCCCCGCCCGACGGCGACCCGCAAGCAGCCGGCCCAGCCGGGCCAGCGGCGCCGTGATCGGCCCGTGGTCGCTCATCCAGGTGTGATAGGCGCGGTATTTGGCATCTTCGGCCAGCAGATGCCGCTCCTCCGTCCTGGCGCGCCAGTAATAGACGGCGCTGACCAGGGCCAGCGTCGCCGTATTGCGCACCGCATCGACCGTCGAATGGGTCGTCGCCAGAAACGGCAGCGTCTCCAGCCACCAGAACAGGTTCTTGGCCAGATAGGCCGGATGCCGGGTAAAGGCATAGGGCCCGTTGGTCAGCACCCCGCGATAGGTCAGGTTGGAAAAGCGCAGGCCGAACGCGATCGTCGCCCAGGCATAGGCTGCCGTCAGCAAGACCTGCGCCACGCCCCAGATCCACAGCATCACGGGCATGCCGTCGAACCACATCGCCCATTCGCCGGCGTTCTGATGATAGTCGAGCACGCCGCCACCGCCCATCAGCACGAACGGGGGATAGCACATCAGCGCGGCCACCCAACCCGCCAGATAGGGGTTGGCCGTGCGGATCTGCGCGTCGAGCGGCTTCATCGTCAGGAGATAGCCGACCATGGCGATCTGCACGTCGATCAGGAACATCGCGGTGATGGCGGTATTCGACCAGCGCACAGGATCGGCCCAGAGGCCGGTCCAGTCCGCCTCGACCACGGCGGCAAAGCCGCCGGGCAGGATGGAAATCATGAACGCGCAGAAAAAGCCCTTCACCGCCCACGCACGCAGATGATGCCAGACCTGCACGCGGTCATAAGCCTCTCGCCCGATCAGCATGGCACCGAAATGCCACGCGCCGTCGCGCGGGTTCACCTGCACGCGATCGAGCCACAGGACATAAGGAATGGCGCCCAGGAACAGGAACGGCGCGGCCTGCTCCAGCAGGTCCATGGCGAAGAGATAGGGGCCGCGCCAATACCAGCGGCCCAGGCAATAGACGAACGCGATCAGCGCCCAGGTGGCCCAAAGACCTGCCAGCTTGGTAATCGAAACATCGATCACCGCGCGCAATGGCCGGGGGGAAGACCAGTCTATCCCGGTCGACGGCCGGCGATGCACCTTGTCCACCAGCAGCGACCAGGCCACCATCGGCAAACCGGAAAAGACCAGCGCCACGATCGCCGCGCTCGATCCCGAAAGCCGCTCGCGCGGGCCGGGCAGGGCCAGGGCCTGCGCAATCTGCGGCCAGGCCCGGCACACCGCCACCCACGCCAGCAGGCCGGCAAGACCCACCAGCCCGACCCAGACGGAAACATCGCTGGGCGGCCGGGGCGGAATCTGGCGGGCAGGCGTCTGGATCATGCTGCCCGCTTATACCCGGAGAAGTGGAAATTCGATGAAGGTTAACGCCAGGCGGTAATGTCGCCACTGTCATCCAGCACGAACAGCGTCTTGTCGGCAACCACCGGGGGCAGCGTCACCGGCGCGGACACTTTCGTCACGAGGGCCACGGTGCCGTCGCCCACCGTCACGGTGGAAATCTCGCCGCGCGAATTGGCCACCCACAGTTTGTTGCCGGCCAGCACCGGCCCTGTCCAGAAAATCGGCGCCTCTTTCTTCTTCGGCTTACGGTAACGCTGCAGCTGGGTGATCCAGCGCACTTTGCCGGTGCTCTTGGCAATGCACAGCAGCTTGTCTTCGTCGGTAAGAGTGAAAATCCATTCGCCCGCCACCGCCGGGGTTGAAATGCCTGCGAGGCTCAGTTCCCAGATACGCTGGCCGCTGACCAGTTCATAGGCGGCCATGCGCCCACCCTGCCCCAGTGCATAGACCCGGCCGCGATCGATGATCGGATCGGCATCGATATCGGTCAGTGTCGAAACACTGGTGGCGATCGACGTGCGCGCCAGCGCGTCGGACCAAAGCTGGCGCCCGTTTTCGTACCGGTAAGCCACCAGTTCGCCCGAGCTGTAGCCGGCGATGACCGTGCCCTGCCCGGCCGCCGGCGCGGCCACCCCGAACACGCCGCTTTGCGTGACCGAGGCGGACTGGTTCCACAGGTTGGTGCCATCGGCGGTGCTGAGCGCGAAGATCTGGTTGTCCTGCGTCATCACATAGACCGCGCCATAGGCCACGGTAGGAGCGCCGCGCAGCGGCCCGGCGGGCTTTACCCGCCACTTGATATTACCCGTCGCGGCATCGAGCGCGGCCACTTCGCCAAGGCCGGTCGTCACGTAGAGGCTGCCCTCGTCGAAGCTTACCCCGCCACCGAAGATCGAGCTGTTCTTGTCCGGCACGCGGAAGCCCTGCTTCCACTTCTCGCGGCCGTTGTTGTCGTCCAGCGCGCGTACCAGCCCTTCGGTATCCATCACGAACAGCATGCCCGCGCCGACCACCGGCGAAGCGGCAAGCCGGTGCTGAGGCGACGAACCCGGAATGCGCACGTGCCACAGCTTTTGCGGCGCATCGGCCAACGCCATGTGCCCGGCGGCCTTGCTTGCCGTGCCGCCGCCCTGCGCCCATTCGGTGTTGACCACGGGTGCGGGTATGACGACATCCATGCTGGCCAGCGTGGGGTCTATCTTGGTCCCGGCCTCGATTCGCGAAAGCACGGGAACGCGCTCGCCAAACGTGGGCGTTGCCTTGAGCTTGGACTTGTTGCCGCAACCGCCAAGCGCGAGGGCCAGGCCGATCACGGCGAGCGGCGCCAGCGCCACGTTCCGGCGGCGGCCGACAGGCCCGATCGCGGGGCCGGAAGGCGATCGGCTGGCGGAGCCGGAAACCGGTCGGCTGGCCATGTGGCCCTCGCGGGGGATGCGGATCATGCCTTCTTTCCTTGTTCTGTCATGCCCGGCCGCCAACGGGGCGGGGCGCAATTGCTCTGGCCGTCCGGGGGTGATGCCGGGCCGACCTTACTGGCCCTGGGCCTGGCCCAGCACGGCGGACACATCGTCCACTGCATCCACGCCGAGACCGCCCGCCACCTGCCGTGCCCGACGCTTGATCGAATCGGGTACGTCCTTGTCCTTGGCCATCGCGGCAAACAGCGGCCCTGCCAGATCGCCACGTCCCTGCTTGAGGTAAGCCATGCCCACCAGTTCGCCCGCGCTGCCGAACCAGGGATTGCCCGGCACGGCCAAGGGCTTCAGCCGGTCGATCACCTGCTGGGGCGGCATCTTGTCGAACCCGAGTGCCACCGCGCGCAGCGTGGCGGCGTCACGATAGGCCTGCGGCGCGGCGCTGTCCGCGGCGATTGCGGAAAAGGTCCTGGCCGCTTCATCGACCTTGCCCTGATCCTGCGCCTTGCCGGCAAGCAACAGTTGCGCGGCCGTGCGGTTCCCCGGCGTGCCGTCCCTGGCCAGCTTGTCGAGCAGGGGCTGCGCGGCCTTGGCGTTGTTCGCTTCGAGGTAGTCGAGCGCCTGGGTCATCTGCTCGCCCTGCTCCCCTCGCAGGGTCTGCCGGTGATTGTCGTACCACAGCCACCCGCCAAGCGCGGCAAGGCCGATCACCAGCGCCGCGCCGACCAGCTTGCCCCACCGACGCAGCGCATCGAGCGCCTCGTCCTGGCGCAGGGCATCGTCAACCTCGCGCGCGAAAACGTCGCTTTGCGCGGCACGCGCGGCGGCAAGCGGGTTAGACGGGTTTTGCGGGCGGTTCGGTCTCAAGGCCAAGGCTGCGCTTTCGGCGGTTAAGGGCAAGTAACGGGCAGATGCTGCACGGATTGGCGCGGTGTTTAGCGGATGGGGCTACCTTTTCAACGCCTATGATAGTGCCAGTCCCCCGCTGAACCAGCGGTGAAGCACGCAATCGCGGGCGATGTTGCGGAACAAACCGTTGCCGGGCAGCGCAACATACGCCGCAACGCCTAAGGGAACTGCTCCCGCCGCAGGGCATCGGCATAGATCCGGGCATAGCGGCCGGCCATCACGCTTTCCTCGTACTCGCGCGTGGCGATGACGCGGTTGGCGGCCCCCGCGCGGCGGCGGGCGAGTTCGTCCCGCGCCAGCTCGAGCATGGCGGCGCCCAGGGCCGCTTCATCGCCGGGCGAAGTGATGAAGCGCGCGTTCTCGGCCGAAACGATGTCGGCCACATCGCCCACGGCCGGGCTGGCCACGGCAAGGCCCGCGGCCATCGCTTCCACCACCGATAGCGGGAACTGCTCGCTGTCGCTCGACAGGGCAAAGAAATCGAACAGGCCAACGGCCAGCGCCGGATCGGGTACCGCCCCCGGCAGATGCACGCGATGGCCGATGTCCAGCGCCATGGCCTGATCGAGGATCGCTTCGCGTTCCGGCCCTTCGCCCAAAATCACCAGATGCCAGGTTTCGGGAAGAACGCGGAAAGCGCGCACCAGGCGGGGCAGATTCTTGACCGCGCGCAGGCCCGCCAGCGTTCCCACCCAGTTTTCGCCCGGACGCTTGATCACCCGCGGCAAGGCATCGGGGCGGGGCCGGCGGGCATAGCGGGCGGTATCGATGCCGTTGGGAATGCGATGCACTTTGGCCGCCGGCTGGTGCCATACGTCGAGCGCCACGCGCTCCAGCCGGCGCGACGGCACGATCAGCGCGCTCGCGCGGGCAAGCGCAATGCGGCGAAACCAGTTGCGCCGCGGGTTGAGTCGCTCGGCCTCGTCATGGTTGAACCCGTCTTCATGATGAACCAGCGGCCCCAGGCCATAGAGCGGCGCGAACAGGGCATGGGCCATGACCGCATCCATCGCGCCCCAGTTGTACGTGCAGATGAGATCGAACCCGTGCATGCCGCGCGCCAGAGTCTGCAAGCGGCGCACGCCCAGCTTGCCGGCAAGCGGCGGGAAGCCGAGCGGGAAATGGACCGACAGCCCGTGCGCCAGCAGGCTGCGCGCGCCCATTGCGCCGGGCTGCGCCGAAACCACCGAATGACTCAGCGCCTTGCCGAAACGGTTCATCAGCGCCACGCTGCGCCGCTCCTTGCCGCCTGCGTCGAATGTCGAATGCAGGTGCAGCACGTGAAGCGGGCGGGCCGGGCCGGCATAGGAGTTCATGGCAGACGCTTGCCGATCCCGGTCAATCGAGCCGCGCCAGGAGAGCATCGATAGCCGCGCGGGCCTCGGGCTCGTCCAGCGTGGGGGCATGGCCCACGCGCGGCAGCGTTACCAGCCGGCAATCGGGATGGCGCGCCGCCATGGCGGCAGCGGTCTGCGCCGAAAGAATATCCGACGTGCCGCCATGCACCACCACGATCGGCACGCCGGTCAGCATCAGGAACAGCGGCCACATGTCGGCCGCCGGCGCTGGATCGCGGCCTTCCTCCCGCGCGGCGGCCTCGGCCTGTTCGCGCGCTTCTTCGGCCGCCTCGATCGGCACGGCGATATTCATGTCATAGTCGAACGCGATGCGCCCGCCGGTGCCCAGGGCCATCAGGCGCTTGGCCAGGCGCAGCCAATCCTCGACGGAGAAATCGGGATAGATTTCGCCCATGGTCTCGCGCAACCCCCGGGCTGCATGCATCCAAGTCAGATAACTGCGTCCCTGGCCCACATAGGTGGCGATCCGGGCAAGCCCCGCAGGCTCGATCACCGGGCCGATGTCGTTGAGCACGGCCCCGGCGATCAGGCGCGGAAAACCGGCGCCCATCATCATGGTCAGGATGCCGCCCAGCGACGTGCCCACGGCGATGAACCGGCTGATGCTTTCGGCTGCCAGCAAGCCACTCAGATCCTGGACATAGACCTGCGGCTGATAAGTCATCGGATCGCGGGCATAATCGCTTTCCCCCCGCCCGCGCAGATCGGGGCACAGCACGCGGCGGCCGCCTGCGGCGATATGGGCGGCCAGATCCTCGAAATCGCGGCCGTTGCGGGTCAACCCCGGCAGGCAGATCACCGGCAGGCGCGCCCCGCCCCCGGCATCGGCTCCGGCATAGGCGCGATAGGCCAGGCGCAGGCCATCGGCGCTGGTCCAGCTGCGAATGTCGAATGCGGCGCTGGTCATGGGCGTTTTCCCGTATCCTGTGTAAAGTGGCACGACAAGGCGCCTTGCCTGCGGCTGGCAATCACCCCACTAATGAAAGAATGGAGCCTGTCCCGCAAGCCGTGTCGGATCGCCCGCTTGCCGGCGGTGCCGCCCCCTATCACCCCGATCCGCAACTCGCGGCCCTGGCGCCCTGGCTGGGCGATCCTGTTGCCGCTGCCGATTTTCCGCAAACCGTGCTGCGCTGGCGCAACGATCGCGCCGCTGCCCGGGTCGGGCTTTCCGGGTTGACCGATGACGAATGGATTGCCCATTTCGGCCGCTTCGTGCCCTTGCCCGGCAATCTGCCCGGCCCGTTGGCGCTGCGCTATCACGGGCATCAGTTCGGGGTCTACAATCCGGAGCTGGGAGACGGGCGCGGCTTCACCTTTGCCCAGATGCGCGATGGCGCTGGCCGGTTGATGGACCTGGGCACCAAAGGTTCGGGACAGACACCGTGGAGCCGCCGGGGCGATGGCCGGCTGACGCTGAAAGGCGCCGTGCGGGAAATCCTTGCCACCGAAATGCTCGAAGCGCTGGGCGTCAACACCAGCCGCACGTTCTCGGTAATCGAAACCGGCGAAAGCCTGTGGCGGGGCGACGAACCCTCGCCCACGCGGTCGGCCGTGCTGGTGCGCCTCAGCCATGGGCACATCCGCATCGGCACGTTCCAGCGCTTGCTCGCGCTCGACAGGCCCGAAGAGATGCACGCGTTGATCGCCTATTGTCTGGCGCAGTTCCCCGGCCCCGACGACGTCGCGCCGCCGGATGCCAGCCCGGCGGCCAGGTTGCTGCATCAGGTGGTGGCGCGCATGGCCGATATGGCGGCCAGCTATATGGTCGCGGGCTTCGTGCATGGCGTGCTCAACACCGACAACATGAACGTGACTGGCGAAAGTTTCGACTATGGCCCCTGGCGCTGGCTGCCGCGGTGGGACGCGCGCTTCGTCGCGGCCTATTTCGACGAGGCAGGCCGCTATGCCTTTGGCCGCCAGCCCGAAGTGATCGGGTGGAACTGCGGCCAGCTTGCCGTGGCACTGCGCCTGGTGGAAGACGCGCCGCCCCTGATTGCGGCGCTGGAACGCTTCGGCTCCCTTTATCAGGCCGCGATGGCGCGGCGGTGGTGCTGGCGCCTGGGCATCGTGCCGCAGGGGCCAGAGTGCGACCACGCGCTGATCGAGGCGTGCGAGGCGGCGATGCGCGCGCAGGGGATCGGCCCCGATGCCTTTTTCCACGCCCATCGCGGCGGGCGCGGCGCCGGCGCCCTGCCCGCCCTGGCTGGATACGAGATGGCCGGATACGAGATGGCCGGCGCCGACCACCCGCTGTGGCATGAAGACGCGCCGCCCAGCCTGCTGATCGAAGAGGTGGAGAGCATCTGGGCACCGATTGCCGAGCATGACGATTGGAGCGCGCTCCACGCCAAGATCGCCGCTATCCGCCGCCTGGGCGAAGCGCTCGGCCCGCCGCCGGTGCCCGATGCCCATCAAACATGATGACACGGCGCCGGTGATCGGACAGGGTCCCGCATCCGCCGCTGACCCAATCGTAACGCTTTTGGTCTATCCATCTCCGTGACATCAAGCCCCAGTCAAAAGGATCGATGCCCGCCCCGTGGCCGCAGGAGAAATCATTTCCATCGAGCCGGCCACCGGCGCGGAAATCTGGCGTGGCACTCTGGGCGATGTCGATGCCGCGGTGGCGCGTGCCCGGCGCGTCTGGCCGGCGTGGGCCGCACAGCCGCTTTCGACCCGCATCGAACTGCTGCGCCGCTTTGCCAACGAAGTGCGCAAGGATGCCGATAACCTTGCCGCCCTGATCGCCCGCGAAATCGGCAAGCCGCTGTGGGAAGCGCGCGGCGAAGTGGACGCCGTGCTGGCGAAAGTGGAAATCGCCGTGCGCAGCTATGCCGAACGCACGGCCCAGCGCCGGCTGGACAGCGCGCTGCAAGGCACCGCCGCGCTGCGCCACAAGCCACATGGCGTAATGGCCGTGATCGGCCCGTTCAATCTGCCGGCACAGGCCCCGGCCGGGCATATCGTTCCGGCGTTGATCGCCGGCAACGCCGTGGTGTTCAAGCCATCGGAAAAAGCGCTCGCCACCGGTGAAGCGATCGTGCGCTGCCTGCACCGCGCCGGTGTGCCGGCCGCGCTGGTGCAGATGCTGGTCGGGGCGGCCGACGAGGGCAAGGCGCTGGCCGCCCACGAAGGGGTGGATGGCGTGCTGTTTACCGGATCGAGCCACGTGGGCCTTGCGCTCAATCGCCGCCTGGCCGCCCAGCCGGGCAAGATCGTGGCGCTGGATCTGGGTGGCAACAACCCGATCGTGGTGTGGGACACGCCCAAGATCACCGATGCCGCCGCGCTGATCGTGCAATCGGCGTTCACCACCGCCGGCCAGCGCGCCACCGCCGCGCGCCGGTTGATCGTCAAAAGCAGTCTCTACGATGCAGTGGTGGGCGAAGTGAAAGCGCTTGCCGACCGGCTGATCGTGGGCGCCCCGTTCGATGATCCCGCCCCGTTCCTGGGGCCGGTGATCGACAATGCCGCCGCCGACGGACTGACCGAAAGTTTCGTCTATCTGCTTTCGGGCGGCGGGCGCCCGATCCGCCACCTGACCCGGCCGCGCGGCGATCTGCCGTTCCTGGCCCCGGCGATCATCGACGTGACGGCCATGGCCCAGCGGCCCGACGTCGAACTGTTCGGGCCGATCCTGCAGGTTATCCGCGTCGACGATTTCGATGCCGCCCTGGCCGAAGCGAACGCCACCCGGTTCGGCCTTTGTGCCGCGCTGATAGGTGGGACACCCGAAGATTACAACCGCTTCTGGGCCAATGTGCGTGCCGGCGCGGTCAACTGGAACCGGCCGACCAACGGCGTTTCCCATGCCGCCCCGCTCGGCGGCGCAGGTCTTTCGGGGAATTATCGGCCCGGCGCGTTCTATGCCGCCGATTATTGCGCTTATCCCGTGGCGTCGGTTGAAATGGAACAGCCGCGCGCCTCGATCGGGATCGGCCTTGCCGAATAGCGATCAGGGGCCGTCGGGCAAAGGCGTTGCCGGATCGCGTGGGCCGCCGGGCACCACGGCGGCATTGCGCATGTTCTGTTGCGAAAGATCGGGATCGACCATCAATTGCCCTTCGAGCGCCGCGCTCATCGCCGGATCACGATCGGCGCGAGCCGCCGGCGCATCCTCGCCGGAACAGCCCGCCAGCGCGAGACCGGCCAGAAGAGTGAGGACACAGGATGCGGGAAGTCCGACCATGACTTACCCTGCGTCAGCCGTGGTTAGCGCCATGTTAACGGCTCCGCCCGGCGAAGGGACAGGCATGCCGCCAAGCGCCTGACACGCAAGAATGCGCTTGGCTTGGGCAACGGCGCCTGCCAGAGCCCCGCCCATGACCGAGCGAACGACCAAGACCGGACAAACGACCAGGACCGGACAGAAGGGCATGAGCGGCCTGGCGGCGGGGCTGCTGGCTTATGTACTTTGGGGCTTTTTCCCGATCTATTTCCACCCGCTGCTCGGCATACCCGCGCTCGAACTGATGAGCTGGCGGATCATCTTCACATTGCCGGTATGTCTGGCGATCGTCTTCGCCACGGGCCAGGGTGCGGCGCTTCGCGACGCGGTGGCAAGGCCCAGGGTGCTGGTCCGCCTTCTGCTGAGCGCGGCCGCCATCGGCTTCAACTGGTTCATGTACCTGCTGGCGATCGAAACCCACCAGGTGCTGGGGGCCAGCCTGGGTTACTACATCACGCCACTGCTCAGTGTCATGATGGGCGTCGTCCTGCTCGACGAGCGGTTGAGCCCGCGGCAATGGCTGGCCGTCGGGTTCGCGGTGGCGGGAATCGTCGTCCTGGCCGCGGGCGCGCTTTCGATGCTGGGCGTGGCGCTGGCCATGTCTGTCAGCTTTTCCCTTTACGGCCTGATCCGCAAGTTCGTGCCTGTGCCTGCGGTCGTCGGTTTGACGGTCGAAACCACGGCGCTGTTCCTGCCGGCCCTCGCCATCGTCCACCATGCGGCCGCCACATCGGGCGTTTACGTTCTGGCGCAGGGGGGCCTGGTGCCCTGGCTGCTCGCGGGAACAGGCGTGGTCACGGCCGCGCCGCTGATGCTGTTTGCCGTGGCCGCGCGCAAGCTCGATCTTTCGACCTTCGGTTTCGTGCAGTTCCTGTCGCCTACGATCATATTCGTGCTCGGCGTCACGCTGTTCGGCGAACCGCTCGATCCCGCGCGCGTGGCCTGCTTCGTGCTGATCTGGTGCGCGATCGTGCTGTTCCTGTGGGATCTGGTGCGCCGCCACAGGGCATGAACGTTCCGCCCGGCGGACCTTATACCAGGCGCCAGGCGAGTGTCTCTCCCGCGTGGAACGGCACCAGCACAGTGCCCCCCGCCTCGATCTCGTCGGGTACGGTCGCGCCGCTCTTTTCCAGCGTCACCGTGCCTTCGTTCAGCGGCAGGCGATAGAACCGGGGCCCGTTCTCGCTGGCAAAAGCTTCGAACCTGTCAAGCGCGCCTTCCTCGTCGAACACCGCAAGATAGCTTTCCAGCGCAAAAGGTGCGTTGAACAGGCCGGCGCAGCCGCAGGCGCTTTCCTTGAGGTGCCGCGCATGCGGCGCCGTATCGGTGCCCAGGAACACGCGGGAATGGCCTGACGTCGCCAGCTTGCGCAGCGCCAGCCGGTGCTTTTCGCGCTTGGCCACGGGCAGGCAATAGGCGTGCGGGCGCATGCCGCCAACCAGCATGGCGTTGCGGTTGATGTGCAGGTGCTGCGGCGTGATCGTGGCGCCCACGTTTTCCCCCGCGCTTTCCACGAACTGCGCGGCTTCTTCGGTTGTGATGTGCTCGAACACGATCCTGAGCGCGGGAAAATCTTTCACCAGGCGGCCCAGCGTCCGTTCTATGAACACCGCCTCGCGGTCAAAGATATCGACGTGGCTGTCGGTCACTTCGCCATGGATCAGCAGCGGCATGCCGATCTTCTGCATGCGTTCGAGTACCGGATAGATGTTGTCCACGCTCGTCACGCCGTGGGCAGACCCGGTGGTGGCATGGGCGGGATAGAGCTTGGCCGCGGTGAATACCTCCCCGGCATGGCCGCGTTCCACTTCGTCGGGATCGGTATGGTCCGTCAGATAGAGGGTCATCAGCGGGGTGAAGTCGCTGCCTGCGGGCAGAGCGGCAAGAATGCGCGCGCGATAGGCGGCAACCCCGGCCACGTCGGTCATCGGCGGCGAAAGGTTGGGCATCACGATGGCGCGGGCGAACTGGCGCGCGGTATAGGGTGCCACGCCCTGCAGCATCGCGCCGTCGCGCAGGTGAACGTGCCAATCGTCGGGGCGGCGGATGGTGAGAGTCGTTTGCGTGCTCATGCCTTCCCCTTAATCGCAAGCGTTCCTATCTGTCACGCATGAGCAACCCGCGCCCCTCCGCCCAGCCCCGCCTGTTCGACCGCGCGCTTGTGCGCGTGGCCCCCGCCGCGCCCGGCGAAGACGTTGCCGCCTTCCTGCAAGGGCTCGTCACCAACGACATTCAAGGCCCGCTGCCCGTCTGGGCCGGGCTGCTGACGCCCCAGGGCAAGGCCCTGTTCGATTTTCTGGTCTGGCCCGATGGCACGGATGCGCTGCTGCTCGATTGCGAGGCCGCGGTTGCCGATGCCCTGGCAAGGCGCCTGTCGCTTTATCGCCTGCGCCGCAAGATAACCATCGCCGTGGCGGACGGTCTCGGCGTCTACTGGCAAGGGCACCCGGGCGATGGCGGCGCTGCCGATCCGCGTCTGGCCGCCCTGGGCCAGCGCTGGATCGCACCGGTGAGCGAAGACGATATCGCCGTCGACGGGCAATGGCGCGAACACCGCCTGAAACTGGGCGTCACCGAGGGCCAGGCCGAACTGGGCAGCGACCAGACGCTGTGGCTGGAAGCCAACGCGGCCGAACTGCATGGCGTCAGCTTTACCAAGGGCTGCTATGTCGGCCAGGAAAACACCGCCCGGATGAACTGGCGGCAAAAGGTCAACCGGCGCCTCGCCGTGGTGCCCCTTGCCCAGTCAGACCCGGTGCGCCAGCGCGTTGCCTATCCTGACCTCGGCCTGGCGGTGGATCATCTGCGCGTCGATGCCATCGCTCATCCGCCCCGCTGGCTGGAAGCGGCATTGTCCGGCGACCCGGGCTGACGTCACGCCCGGCTCTGCGCCCGCCAGCGGTTCACGGTGCGCGCCACGCTTTCGGCTTCGCCGCCGCTCTGGCTCCAGAGCTCGCTGAACGAGGGGTCGGCCGAGGCGGGGCGACGCGTTGCATCAAGATCGTCGAACGCTACCCGGATGGGGATCGCCACGCCTTCGCCGCAGATGATGCATTCGCGGTTGCGCAGCGCGGGAATGGCATCGAGGAACCCGCGCGCGCCTTCGGGCATGGCCGCGCGCACGAACTGCTGGTCGCGATCGTTGTTGAGACGCATGGCGATGATCGTGCCGCATTGCGACAGCACGCCTTCGGCAAGATCCGAGGGGCGCTGGGTGATCAGGCCCAGCGAAACGCCGTATTTGCGCCCCTCCTTGGCGATGCGCGAAAGGATGCGGCCGACCGATGAACCGTCGGAATTGCGCTCGTTGGGCACATAGCGGTGCGCTTCCTCGCATACCAGCAGGATCGGGCGCGTGGTTTCCCGGCGTGACCAGATCGCGTAATCGAACACCAGGCGGCTGAGCACGGCTACCACTGTCGAGGTGATTTCCGACGGGACACCGGAAACGTCGATGATCGAAATCGGCTTGCCGTTGGCCGGCAGGCGGAACAGCCGCCCGACGAATTCGGCCATGGTATCGCTGACCAGCATGCCCGAAAACATGAACTGATAACGCGGATCGTTGCGGATTTCCTCGACCTTGCCTTTCACCCGCATATAGGGGACCGAGCTGTGCCCCTTGTCGAGTTTGCCCATTTCGTTCTGCAGGATGTTGCACAGGTCCGACAGCAGATAGGGAATGGGCGAATCCTGCGTGATGCGCCCGGCCTGCTCGGCGAGCCGATTTTTCTGCCTGGCCATCAGCAGGCACTTGCCCAGGATATCGGCGTCGATCTGCCGGTCGACGCCGGTGGCAGTCAGGAACACTTCGCAATGTTCCTCGAAGTTCATCAGCCAGTAGGGCATCTGCAGGTTCGACACGTCGAACAACTGGCCGGTTTCGCGGAAGGCCGACATATATTCGCCGTGAGGATCGATCATCACGATATGGCCTTCGGGCGCCATGTCGCAGATGCGGTGCAGGATCAGCGCGGCCGCGGTCGATTTGCCGGTGCCGGTAGAACCGAGCAGCGCGAAATGCTTTCCGAGCAGCGGGTCGATATAGAGGCCGGCGCGAATGTCGCGCGTGGGGAACACCGTGCCGACAGTCACGTTGGCGCGGCCGTCGCTGGCATAGATCTGCCGCAGATCGGCGCTGGTGGCCGGATAGACCAGCGCGCCCGGGATGGGGAACCGGGTGACCCCGCGGCGAAAACCGCGCATCCGACCGGTCGCCGGATCTTCGTCGCCTTCGCCCAGGAAATCGAGCGCCGCCAGAGCGCCGCCCTCAACCTTTCCATCGCGCCGCTGGTTGCGCACGGAGCCGAGCAGCCAGCCCTTGCCCGCCCGCACTTTGATCTGGCTGCCCACCTGGCCGGCCAGCGCCACCGTCGGGTCGCTGTCGTCCATGCAGTCTTCCAGCCGATGCAGATCGAGAGCGATGGCGCTGCCCGATCCCGCCACGTCGACCACCACCCCGATCGGGCTGAGCGCGCATTCCGAAGGCGGCGGATCCTGCGGCTCTGCGGCGGGGAATGCCGGATCGGCCAGGACCCCGGCCAGGGTCAGCTCTGCGGGCCGGGGGGCAGGGTCTGCCGAAACGAAAACCTGCCTGCTCATATCGGTCATAAGAAAACTCGCCCAGCCTTTGCTGCGCGAAACCTAGGGTCCGGAAGGTTAACGTTGGACTAAGCCACGATTGCAGCCCGCGCCCCGCGCCTCATACCAGCGCGAACAGGCGCCCGGCGATCCAGCCCATGCCCACCGAAACCAGCACGGCAAACAAGCCGTAGAGCAGGCCGTTTCCTTCCGCCTGATCGGCGACGAAGCGCTCGAAACCCTGCTTCGACACCTCGACGCGCGTGACCGCCGAAGTGATCACGCGGCCCTGCCGGATAGCGAACGTTTCGGCAGTGTAGGTCCCGGTCCGCACTTGCGAGGGCAGCGCGATGCGCGCCTGATAGAGCACCTGGCCGCTGATCGTCACGCCGTGGCCATCCTCGCGATAAAGGCCCTGCCGGCGCATCAGATCGACCAGACCATCGGCAAAATGCCGCTGTCGCGCCGGATCGATCGCCCCGATCGGGGAAAGCTGCAACCGGTCGAGGCCCAGTTCATAGATCGCTGCGGTCTTGTCATCGACGATCTCGCGCACCGGCCGCGACGATGCCAGGGCAAAGAAACTGGGGGCGGAGCGCAGCTCGCTGCTTGCCGCGTTGACCCAGATTCCCGCCACCTTGCGCTTTTCGCGCAGCACGATGGATTGGACCGGTCCTTTCAGCACTACGACGATATCGTAATCCTGCGCCGCGCGCGTGCCTCCCGGATCGAGGATCGCGCCGAAGAGCAGAAGGTCGGCCCCGGTGAAGCCCTGGCGCACTTCGACCTGGTGTTGCGAAATCTCCGGCACGAGGATCGGCGCGCGTGCCCCGCCGAGCACGAGCCAGGCCGGCAGCGCCAGCAGGATGGCCGCCATGGCCCGCGCTCCGCTCACAACGGCACCACGGTAAAGATTTCGTCCGGACGATAGCCCAGGCCCAGCGCCATGCGCAGCGCCACGGCCAGAACGATCAGGGCCAGGATCAGGCGCAGTTGCTCGGGCCTGGCCTTCTGCGCGAACTGCGCGCCGAACTGCGCCCCGGAAACCGAACCGACGAGAAGAAGCCCGGCCAGGACGATATCAACGGCGCGCGTAGTCAGCGCGTGCATCATCGTGGTGGCCATGGTCACGAACAGGATCTGGAACAGCGACGTACCGACGACCACGTTTGTGCTCATGCCCAGGATATAGAGCATCGCGGGAACCAGGATGAACCCGCCACCGATGCCCATCAACATGGTGAGAATGCCCGTGGCCATGCCCAGAACGAGCGGCGCCAGGGGCGAGATGTACAGCCCCGAACGATAGAACCGCCAGCGCAGCGGCAGGCTGGCCACCAGGGGATGGTGCCTTCGCCGGCGCGCCGGCTGGGCCATCCCGCGCCGCTGTGCGCGCAAGGCTGCGACGCTTTCATGCGCCATCAATCCGCCGATACCGCCCAGCAGCAGAACGTAAAGGATGTTGATGACCGTATCGATCTGGCCCAGCGCCTGCAGCAGGCGGAACAGCACGGCGCCGATGCCCGTGCCCAGCACGCCGCCCGCCACCAGCACCGCGCCCATGTGATAATCGATCCCGCCGCGCCGGGCATGGGCAAAGGCGCCCGAAACGCTTGCCCCGGTCACCTGGCTGGCCGCCGAAGCCGCCGCCACGGTGGGCGGCACGCCGTAAAAGATCAGCAGCGGCGTGGTCAGAAACCCGCCGCCCACGCCGAACATGCCAGACAGCAGCCCGGTGATCGCGCCAAGGCCGACGATCACCAGGCCGTTGACCGCCAGATTGGCGATGGGAAGGTAGACATCCATCGCCTGCCCTCCTAGCGCGGCCGACCGCGCAAAGGAACCGCCACCGGCTTCATCCCACGAAATTCACCGTGTTTGCTTAACGATGGCCGGATGGCACTGTGGGGGCGCGCCGCCGGCAGGCCGGGCGCCACCGGTCGGCCCTGCTTTGGCGCGCCGGCGTTGCGTGCAAGCCGCAGCTGGTTCGTCCATGAGTCGCCTGCCATCCAGACAGCCGTTGCATCCAATATGGCAGGCGTTTGTCCACTCAAACCCATGAAAGAATGCCGGAGGAACCTTTGCACACAAAATTAATCACGATGCATTCACGCGCGGCATTTTCGTCGGCGCAATCTTTTCAATATAAGGTAATTTTTTTCAGTAATTTGCACCATCCCGTCATATTGCAGTTCGTTCGTCCCGACCAAACGGTAATACCGGCGCGTGCCCGCACACCGTCGGTGTAGCTGTAATCGCAACAGACCGGCCGCGAATTAATGTTAATCAAAACACCGTATCGCTGCTTCGTAGAAATTGGAGCAGCGCATGTTCGCGGTTTATGAATGTGTTGTGCGTCAGCACGATTTGACGACCGTGATTCATGCCGCCCTATGCTGGGTGATCGGCAGTTTCGCCCTGTTCTTTCTGCTGCAGCGTTCGCGCGAATGTTCCTGTCATCGCGCCGGCCAATGGTCGGCCCTTGCGGCCATGGCGGGCGGCATCAGCGTCTGGACAACGCATTTCGTGGCGATGCTGGCCTATGACGGCGTCTTGCCGATGAGCTTCGACATTGCGCTCACGGGAATTTCGACCCTGCTGTGCATCGCCTTTTTCGTCAGCGCGTTGACGGTACTGGGCCGGAATAGCAGTGTGGGCCGGGCCATCGCCGCCGGCATCATCGCGTCGCTGGGCGTGGGCATCATGCACTTCACCGGCATGGCGGCGGTCATCGTGCCGGCACGGATCGTCTATGACTGGAACATGGTGGCTGGCGGGTTCCTGGTCAGTTGCCTCGGTTTCGCGCTCGGCTTTCTGGCGTTCAACCGCTTGTCGGGCTGGCGACAGCTCGTCGTGCCGGCGCTATGCGCGCAGGCTGCCGTCCTTGCCCTGCATTTCGTGGCCATGACGGCGACGCGATTCCTTCCCGACGCCCGGATCCTGACGATGGGCGGCGTGCCCAATTCGCAGTGGCTGGTCACGGCGACGCTTGCCGCGACCGTTCTGGTCGTGCTGCTGATTGCCATCGGTGCCGTGCTGGACAGGTTGCTGACCGATCTGCGCGGCCTTGCCGATGCGACGATGGAAGGCCTGGCGATCGTGCAAGACGGCGTCGTGGTCTACAGCAACGCCCGGTTGCAGCGGATGCTTGGCGTGCCGGAAGCCGCTCTGTCCGGTTCTCCCCCCGGCGACTGGTTGCTGGGGCCGGACGGAAAGCCGCTTGCATATCCGGTCGGCAAGGCGGTCGAATCGATACCGATCGCTGCGCAGCCGGATCAGGTGTTCGAAGTCGAAGCGCACCCGATCGAGTATCGTGGACGGGATTGCGAGGTCCTGGCTGTCCGTGATCTGACGGAAAAGAAGCAGGCGCTGCGTGAGATCGAGTTCCTGGCGCAGCATGATCCTTTGACGCTGCTGCCCAATCGTGCCCTGATCGAAAACCGCATATTCCGATTGATCTCCGATGCCACGCATCCTGGTCAATGCGCTTTGCTGGCACTCGATCTCGATCGGTTCAAGGCGGTCAATGACATCTTCGGCCACGCGGTGGGCGACGAAGTTCTGCAGCGCGTCGCCAAAATTCTGCAAAGCGTCATCCGGCCCCGGGATGTGGTGGCGCGCATCGGCGGCGACGAGTTCCTGATCCTTCAGGTCGACGGGCCGCAACCACAAGCGGCCCAAGCCCTTGCCAACCGCATTCTCGCCACCTTTGCCGCGGAAATGAACGTCGCGCTCGATCCGACAGCCGTTGGCGTTTCGATCGGCATTTCGTTTTATCCCAACGACGCGAGCAGTGCCGAGGTTTTGCGCCGCAATGCCGACGTCGCGCTGTACCGGGCCAAGGGCAGAGAGCGCGGCACGGCGTGTTTCTTCGACGCGGGCATGGATGCTGAAATCCGCGAGCGACGGGAACTCGAACAGGACCTGCGCCACGCGCTCGTGCGCGACCAGTTCTCGCTGGCATACCAGCCGCTGATCGACACCGTCGACGGCGCGATTGTCGGCTATGAAGCGCTGCTGCGGTGGACGCATCCCGTCCGCGGCGACGTGCCGTCCGAAATCTTCATTCCCATTGCCGAAGAGATCGGCCTGATCCTGCAGATCGGCGAATGGGTGCTGCGCAAAGCCTGCCGCGACGCGCTAGGCTGGCCCAGCGAAGTGACGCTGGCGGTGAACGTCTCGCCGATCCAGGTCCAGCTCGCCAACCTGGGCAGCGTGGTCCAGGCGGCGCTTGCCGAAACGGGCCTCGACCCTACGCGCCTGGAGCTGGAGATCACCGAAAGCGCGCTGTTGCGAAACAAGGGATCCACTGTCAAAATGCTGCATGAAATCAAGGCGCTTGGTGTCAGGATCGCGATGGACGATTTCGGCACTGGCTATTCGTCGCTCAGCAACCTGCGCAGTTTCCCGTTCGACAAGATCAAGATCGACCGCAGCTTCGTTTCGGCGATGTCCGATGACGCCGCGGCGCGGTCGATCATTCGTGCGATCGTCGGCCTTGGCCGCAGTCTGGACTTGCCCGTGGTGGCCGAAGGCGTCGAAACGGAAGCGCAGCGACGGATGGTCACCGAAGAAGGCTGCTCGCAAGCGCAAGGATATTTCTTCGGCAGACCGGTCCCGGTCGATGCGCTGCCCGTCGCAAGCCCGGGAAAACCGGTCAACATCCGGCGTTATGCGGCGATGCGCAAGAAATAGGGCGAAGAAATGGGCGCGGCAAGGAACAGTGCGGTCGCCGGCTCCGGATTTGCAGTGGCAGGATCGTCAGTTTCCGGCCGTCTCTGCCGAAAGCGGGATCGGGGCGCTGGCCGGCTTGTGCGGTACCAGAGCAATGCCGACCACCGGCAGAACAAAGTGCAGCAGGGTCAACCGCAGCATGGCCCAGCCGCCAAGCACCAGCCCCAGCGTGCGCAGGGGCCGTCCGCGCCGCGCCGGGCGGGCACGCCGCTTGGCACCGGTGTCGATCATGCGGTTGCGATCCGCAAACGCCGTTGAACATGGGCTTCATGTTCCCAGGCCACACTGCCGGTCCTGAGCGTCGAAAGATAGGCGATCACGGCCCGCCGCGCCGCCAGGATGACGATGGCGTGGCGCAACGGCGTGCGGACGATCGCGCGCAGCCCCTCGCCCCAGCCGTATTCGCGCCCGGTGAGCAGCCCGCACAGGATCAGGCGCCATACGATCGCCACGGCATCGAACGCCAGCAGGCCGGTCATTCCCGGGTCCGGATCGGGTGCCGGCAACAGGCCTCTCGCCCGCCCCAGGGCCACGATCGGCAACAATGCGAACCAGCCGTAAACGGTCAGCAGCACCATGGCCACCATCGGCCCGCGCCGATCGCGCAGCCGCATCCACAGGTCGGGCAGGCTGGCGCGCCAGCCCATCCGATCCCATCCTTGCAACGCGATGCCGTGCATCCAGCGCGCTTTCTGGCGCAACACGGTGTCGAAGCAGGTCGGGAACAGCCTGCGGGTGGCGATCAGCTGGCCGCGCGCGTCACGCACCCGAAGAACCCGCGTGACACCGCCGATGTCCGCAAGGGCCAGGCCGAATTCGTAATGTTCGGTCAGGCTGTCGGCTGCGAACGGGCCGTGCCCCTGGCCAAGCCTGGCCATGGTGGCAAGCACCGGCCGCGCGATCGCGCAGCTTGCGCCGATCATGGGCGCACCCCCGCCCAGCCAGTTGCGCACGGCCATGACGCGGGCCTGCCTGGTGGCAAACTCATCGCAATAGTGCCCGGCGATCCAGCGCGATCCGGCCTGCGGTTCCGGGCGCACGGGCAGAACCACGCAATCCGCATCGTCGAGCGCAGCGTCGAGCAGGTCCAGGGCCAGGGGGTGCACCATATCGGCTGCGTCCTGCACGATCACGCTGCGCACGCGGACGCCGCTGCGTGCTTCGTCAGCCATCAGCGCCGCATAGAGACGGTTGAGGCAATCGGCTTTGGTCGTCGGCCCGTGGCGATCGTGTACCACGATGCGCAACCGCGGATCGTGGGCACTGTGCATGATCGCCGCCAGCGTTGCGGGATCGTTGCGGTAGCAGCCGACATAAAGCCGCAGGCCGGCATGGGGCCAGACCGCCAGGCAATGTTCGATCATCGCGGCCACCACGGCCGCTTCGGCCCAGGCGGGCACGAAGACCGCAGCAGTTCCGCGCAGGCCAGCCGCATCGCTATCCCCAGCCGCATCGCTATCCCCAGCCGCATCGCTATTCATCGCCTGCCGCCCCGCAGGCGCGACAGGGTCACTCGGCAGATGCCTGGTGCCAGCGCGGCCGGTGATTTTCAGCCAGGCCCACAGCGCGTCGATCCCCCACTCCTCGCACGCGCCGATGGCCAGCCAGACTGCAGCAAAAAGCAAAAGCTCGCGCTGTAGCACATCCAGCCACAGCCAGGCCGTGGACAGCGATAGCATACCCAATTTGCCCTTACCCCCGTTTGACGGCAAGCACCCCCAATGCCAACCTACGGCGCGGCGCGACCCATGGCAACGTGGGCAACTCTCAGGAATGATTCGAATATGGCACGATCGCAGCATGCCGACATGCGGCCCAAATCGGCACTGCGCCGGATGATGCGCAACGAAGCCGCGCCCGGCGTCCTGCTGATGATCTGTGCGGGCCTGGCGATCGTTCTGGCCAACTCGCCGCTGCATCACGCGTTTCATATGGTGCTGCATGCGCCACTGCCGCATGCGCTCCTGCCTAGGCTCGACAGCGTGCATGCCTGGATAGACGACGGGCTGATGGCTCTGTTCTTTTTCGTGGTCGGGCTCGAAATCAAGCGCGAGGTCATCAACGGCGCGCTGTCCGATGCGCGGCGGCGGCGCCTGCCGGTGCTTGCCGCGCTTGCAGGGATGGTCTTGCCGGCCGTGGTCTTCCTGGCGCTTAGCCGGGGCGACCCGGAACTCTATCGCGGCTGGGCAATTCCCGCGGCCACCGATATCGCCTTTGCCATGGGTGTGCTTGCGCTGGTCGGCCGCCGCGCGCCGCCATCGATCCGTCTGTTCCTGCTTACGGTGGCGGTGGTGGACGATCTGGGCGCGGTCATGGTGATCGCGGTTTTCTATACCGGCACGGTGCTTTGGGCCTGGCTGGCCGCGGCCGCGGGTGTCTTTGCCATTCTGGTCCTTGTCAACCGCGCGGGGGTGACCCGCATCCGGCCCTATGCCGTCCTTGCCGTGGTGCTGTGGCTGTGCGTCCTGCAATCGGGCGTCCACGCCACGGTGGCCGGGGTGCTGGCTGCCCTGACCGTGCCGATCGGGCTCGACGCGCGGGGCGATAGTCCCCTGCTGCGGCTGGAACACCGGTTGGTGCCGGTCAACGGCTTTTTCGTCGTGCCTTTGTTCGGTCTTGCCAACGCCGGGGTGGAGCTGGGTGAGACGGGCCTCGCGGGCCTGTTTGCGCCTTTGCCGCTGGCGATTGCCGGGGGGCTGTTCCTGGGCAAGCAGGCGGGGATACTGGGCGCAGTTCTGGCGGCAGAACGCCTGGGTCTGGCACCGCGCCCCGCCGGTGCAGGCATCCTGCACCTGTGGGGCATGGCGCTGCTGTGTGGCGTGGGCTTCACGATGAGCCTGTTCATTGCCGCCCTGGCTTTTCCAGCCCATCCCGCTCTTGCGGAGGAAGCCAAGCTGGGCATTCTTGGTGGATCGCTGCTGTCGGCCCTGGCCGGGGCGGCAGTGCTGCGGCTCGCACCCCGCGCGGCGGCATGATCGGCGCGCCCGGCCAGCGCCCGCGTGATCGACGCCGCCGATCTTTGTAAACCCGCAATTGCATGAAACTTTCATGTATCTATGGCGTATGAAGGTTCCCAGCCAAGCAACGGAAAAGGGGTTTCACCATGCCGGGCGACAATGCAAACAAGGCACTCATCGACAGCCTCAACGGGCTGCTCGCCGATTTCTTCGCGCTTTACCTCAAGACCAAGAATTACCACTGGCATGTCGCCGGCCCGCAATTCCGCGATCTGCACCTGCTGTTTGACGAGCAGGCCGCCGAAATCTTCGCGCTGACCGACATCGTTGGCGAACGCGTGCGCAAGAACGGCGGCACCACGCTCACTTCGATCGGCTCCATCGCCGCCAAAACCTCCGTCGAGGATGACGATCGCGACAACGTCGGCGCGCTGGACATGGTCCGGTCGCTGCGCGACGACAACGCCGCCCTGGTGGAAACGATCCGCAAGGTAAAGGCGGCCGCCACCGCCGCGGGCGACAATGCCACCGAAGGCGCGTCTGACGATTGGACCGACCAGGCCCAGCAGCGCGTCTGGTTCCTCAGCCAGATCCTCGCCTGAGCCGCGCTTTTCCACGCCCGCTGCTCCACGCCGCGCTGCGCCTGGCCCACCGCCTGCGCGTGGCGTGGTGGCGCTGGCGCGCTGTGCCGGTGCCCGGCTGCATGATCGTGGCACGCAATGCGGCAGGGCACGTGCTGCTGGTGCGGCACAGCTACTACGACAGCGCGGCCTGGATGCTGCCCGGCGGCGGGCTGGCACGCGGGGAAAGTGCGGTTGCCGCCGCAGCCCGGGAATTGGCCGAAGAGACCGGCTGCAGGCTGGCGGACGCGATACACGTCACCGATCATCTTCGCGATCGCGGCGGCTGGCTCAACCAGATCGCCCTGGTGGCCGGGACAGCGCATGGCCAGCCCCGCGCCGATGGACGCGAACTGCTTGCCGCAGCGTTCTTTCCGGTCGCAGCCCTGCCCGCCACCACCAACCCCGCCACGCGCGAGATGATCGACCTGTGGCGACAAATGGCGCAACCGCCTTCAGAACGGTAGCTCTGCCTGGCCCGGGGCCGGTTCGGCCTGGCCGCTTTCGTCAAGCGCCGAAAGCGTCACGCCCATCAGCCGCACAGGTTGCGGCAGCGGCAGCACCTGGGCGAGCAGACCGCGCGCGATATCGGCCAGGGCCTCGCGGCTGGCAATCGGGGTGGAAATGGAACGTGCCCGGCTCATTACCGAAAAATCGCTGAATTTCAGCTTCAGAGTGACCGTGCGCCCTGTCGCTTTGGCTCGCGCGACCCGATCCCAGGCCAGATCGACAATCGTCTCGAGAGTTTCGCGCAGAACCGGGCCGGAGGACAGATCGCGATCGAACGTGCGTTCCGCGCCCACCGACTTGCGCGGGCGATCGGCTTTCACGACGCGCAGGTCTATGCCCCGCGCCGCGCGATAGAGATATTCCGCCTGCACGCCGAAGTGCTGGCGCAGGGCCGCCAAGCCCATGGCGCGCAGATCGGCGCCCGTGGCGATGCCCAGCGCCGCCATCTTCGCCGCGCCGCGCGGCCCGATGCCGTGAAACCGCGCCACAGGCAGCCCCGCAACGAACGCCGCACCTTCGCCCGGGCGGATCACGCACAGGCCATCGGGCTTGTTCTGATCGCTTGCCAGCTTGGCCAGGAACTTGTTGTAGGAAACCCCGGCGCTGGCGGTCAGCCCGGTCTCGGCGCGGATGCGCTGGCGGATCAGTTCGGCAATGCGCGTGGCCGAACCGATCCCGCGCCGATCACGCGTCACGTCAAGATAGGCCTCATCGAGCGAAAGCGGTTCGACATCGGGCGTATAATCCAGGAAAATCGCGCGGATCTGCTGTGAAACCTGGCGATAGACGTCGAACCGCGGCCGGCGGAAAACCAGATCGGGGCACAACTGGACGGCACGGGTCGAGGGCATGGCCGAACGGACGCCGAAGGCCCGCGCTTCGTAACTGGCCGCGGCCACCACGCCGCGCGCCGCGCTGCCGCCGACCGCCACCGGCCTGCCCCGCAATTCGGGCGCATCGCGCTGTTCGACGCTGGCATAGAAGGCATCCATATCGACATGGATGATCTTGCGCAGGCCTGGTGCGCTGTCGGCACTGTCGTCGAGGGCGGGGGACGGGGATCGGGGCACGGGCATGGCGCGCAGCCCTCATGCCATATTTCTCGCCGAAAAACCGCAACAAAACCTTGGATTGCCGCTTCCCGCCTGCCATAGGCCCGCCATGCAACCCGATCATCCAGCCGCGCGGCCCCCTATCAGCGTTGTGGCGACCAGAACGTTGGGCGGCCGCGAATTCATCGCCATGATGGCCATGCTCATGGCGCTTCAGGCGCTGGCGATCGACGCCATGCTCCCCGGCCTTGGGCAGATTGCCCATGATCTGGGGGTCAGCGATCCCAATCGCCGGCAACTGGTGGTGGGCGTGTTCCTGGTTTCGGTGGGGATCGGCTCGCTGATCCCCGGCGCGCTGGCTGATCGTTATGGCCGCCGCCCGGTACTGCTGGTTTCGATCACGTTCTATGTCGTGCTGGCGCTGGGTTGCGCCCTGGTGCCCGATTTCGATGCGCTGCTGGTTCTGCGCGCGCTGCATGCGATAGCCACCGCGGGCGTGGCCGTGCTGCCGGCCGCTATCGTGCGCGATCGGTTTGCCGGCGATCAGATGGCCCGCACGTTGTCCACGGTTTCCACCGTGTTCATGGTCGTGCCGATGCTCGCGCCCAGTATCGGCCAGGTCGTGCTGCTGTTTGCCGGATGGCGGTGGATTTTCGGCGTGCTGGCCTTGCTTTCGGCCGCCATGGGCGTCTGGGTCTTCCTGCGCCTGCCCGAGACGCTCGATCCGGCAAACCGCCAGGCGATCGAGCCGACGACGATCGCGCGCAACATGATCCACTCGGCGATCGAGCGTTCCTCGGCCGGCTATGTCGTGGGCGCGGCACTCGTTATGGGGGCCATGTTCGGCTATATCAGCTCTTCCCAGCAGCTCGTTGCCGAACACTTTGGCGCCGGCCGCTATTTTCCGCTGCTGTTCGGCGCGACGGCGCTATCGCTATCGTTTTCCAACTTCTTCAACGCGCGCATCGTCGAGCGCTTTGGTGCCAGGCGCGTGTCGCAGACGGCCCTGCTTATCTGTATCGGCCTGAGCGGGCTGCAAGTCTATCTGGCGTTCAGCCCGCACCAGACGCTGCTGACGTTCATGCCGGTGATCGCGGCCAATATCTGTGCCTTGGGCTTCATCGGCGCCAATTTCAGCTCGATCGCGCTGCAGCCTTTTGCCCGTACCGCCGGGGCCGCCAGCTCGATGCAGATGTTCATGCGCACGCTGATAGGCTCGCTGATCGGCATTGCCATCGGGCAAGCCTATGACGGCAGCGCCCGGCCCCTGGCGCTGGCCTTCCTGATCTCGGGTCTGCTTTCGCTGGGCCTGGTGCTCTATAGCGAGCGCGGGCGCCTGTTTCGCCGGCTTATCCCCCCGGGCGGCGAACGCATCCTCGCGGATATCCCACACTGATACCAAGCTTTGGCCAGGAAACGCCCCGCCCCGATCACGCGACGGCGCGGTGCATGCCGGCCAGGGCGACGACAGCCTGTTCCGGGCGGGCGAAATGGTATCCCTGCATCAGGCGAATGCCCAGCCCGCGGGCGGTTTCCATCTGGATTTCCTCCTCCACGCCCTCGATCATGCATTCGATGCCCAGTTGCCAGGCAAAGGACACGATCGTGCCCACGGTTGCGCGCGCGCCGGGATCGCTGGACAGGGCGGCGGTCAGCGCGCGGTCGATCTTGACCATGTCGAGCGGCAGATCGCGCAACTGGGAAAGGCTGGACCAGCCGGCGCCGAAATCGTCGAGCGCCAGGCGGAACCCGGCCGCGCGGAACGCATCGAGCTGGGCCCTGGCGCGGCGTGGATCGGCCAGCAGCGCCGCCTCGTTCATTTCCAGCAGGAAACGGGCAGGATCGGCACCAGCATCGCGCACCAGCCGATCGAGCGATTCGACCGCACCTTCGCGGATCACGTCGCGCGGGCTGAGATTGATGGCGATGGTCAGGCCATGGCGCCACGCATCGCATTCGACCAGCGTACGGGCCAGCACCGCGCGGGTCAGTTCGCCGGTACGGCCGGTGGCGGCGGCCAATGCCATGAATTCGCCCGGCGCCAGCCAGGTCTGGCCGTCGGGCGACCAGCGGGCAAAGGCTTCGAAGCCGACAATGGCCTTGGTATCCACGTCGTAGAAAGGTTGATACAGCAGCCGCAACCGATCGTCCAACCGGCATCCGTGGAATTGGCGGGTCATGGCCGCGCGGTTTTGCAGCGCGACTTCGTCGTCGGCGCTGAACAGCACGATCGCGCCTTCGCCGCGTCGCTTCGCCTTGTAGAGCGCCGCGTCGGCGCGTTCCAGGCACGCGGTGACGCCCTGGCCGACCAGGCGATGAATGCCGGTCGAAGCGTGAAGCTTGAGCGTGACGCCGTTGTGCACCACCGGTTCGCGCACGGCCTGGGCCAGATCGCCGGCCGCCATGGCGACGCCCGCCTGGTCGAGAGCGCCATCGAACAGTATGGCGAATTCATCGCCGCCCAGGCGCCCGTGTGCGATGACACCGGCAACAGCCCCGATCCGGGTCGATACGGCGCGCAGCACATCGTCGCCGGCGGCATGGCCATAGGTATCGTTGATATGCTTGAACCCGTCGAGATCGAGCAGCGCCAGCCAGGGCTGCGGCCCGTCCTGCCGCGCCACTTCCTGGCCAAGGCGCGCCAGAATCGCCCGGCGGTTGAGGCCGCCGGTCAGCGAATCGCGCGTGGCCTGCTGGAAATTGTTTTCCGCCAGCCGCGCCGCCATCCGTTCGCGCCGGGCCAGCAGCTGCTGCGAAAGTTCCAGTCGCACGAAATCGGCGTGAAAGCCGAAGGTCATCAGCAAAACCATGATATTGGCGGTGATCAGGACAACCAAGACCGGCCACACGGTCGGCCCATCCGCGAGCAGATAGACGACGCAGGCCGGTGCGGTGAAAATCACCATCAGGCGGGCTGCCGCCGCCGGCGCATGGGCCAGCCCCAGCACGCCTGCGATCGAGATGACCGACAGCAGCATGCGCACCAGCGCGCGCTGCGCCTCGGTGCCCACGCAATAGAGGTTGAGCGCCCATGAAACCGCAAAAAGCGAAACGATGGCGATGCTTGTCGGCAGGTTGACGATATCCTCGCGGCGCATGGCCAGTGGCCGGCGCGCGACCTGGCCCGGCAACCAATGCCAGGCCCGCTTGAATGACAAGATCACCACTACCACGCCCGGCATCAGATTGGGCCAGGGCACCGTGCCCATGAAGCGCAGGATGACCAGGGCCGTGCCAAGCGCCGACAGCAAGGAAAGGAAAGGCAGGCGGCGCGACAGGTTGTGCGCATAGGACGCTACCATCGTTTCGCCGCGATTGCCACGCCAGCGCGTGCCGCCGACGACCGAGCCGACCAACGCTTTCAGCCTGGCCGAACGCGTGCACTGGCGTGAAGACCGGTCCGGCCCATCTGCCGGGATTTTCCCAGCATTTTCTGGCGCCTGAGGTAATATGCTGAGGCCATCCATGACGATGGCGATAAGGCCAATCAAGTTAACAGGTGGTATGCATGCGGCCAGCCATGCAGGGAATTTCAACAGGAATGCACGCCGCAGCGCGCGCTGCGCTTCAGGATGCAGCCAGCGCCGCCACCAGGGCTTTGACTTTCTTTTGCCGCCACTGGGGCAACGGCGCTACCAGCCAGTAGCCACGCCGCCCGTTTTCGACCTCGCCCAGCGCCACGACGCGGCCGGTGGACAGCGCGAATTCGGCCAGCAGATACGGCACGCGGGCTTTGCCGAGGCCCGCCGCGGCGGCGCTGATCGCGGTGCCCGCATCGCCCACCGAAAAAGCCACTTCGCGCCCTTCGCCCGCCGGTGACGGATCGCCGGGCCAGCCGATCCAGGCACCGTCGCCGTTGTCCTGGGTAATGTCGGTAAAGCCTGGCGCGGCCACGATCACCGTCTCGGGTGCCCCCAGCGGAATACCTTCCAGATCACCCGGTCCTTCGGCCCAGCGCACCGCCAGATCGAGATTGGCCTCGGTAAAATCGATGTCGCCGTCCCCGCCGACCAGCGAAAAGCGCAGGGCCGGGTTCTCGGCGCGAAACGCGGCCAGGCGCTGGCTGAACCAGGCGGCGAAGAAATCGCGCGGGCAGGCGATGGTATAGACGTGGCTGGACTGGCCGGCCTGCATGGCCTGCACGCCTTCTTCGAAACGCAGGAACCCCTCGCGGATGGCATCGAGCCCGGCAGCCGCCTCGTCCGTCAGTTCCAGCCCCTTTGACGTGCGGCGGAACAGCACGACGCCAAGCAAGTCTTCCAGCGCGCGGATCTGCTGCCCCACGGCCGCCGGGGTCACGGCCAGTTCGTCGGCCGCCCGGGTGAACGAGAGATGGCGGGCGGCGGCATCGAGCACGCGCAGCCCGTTGAGCGGGAGATGGGTCCGCTTCATGGATGTTTCTGCCCCTGCCTGATAATCAGTTGGCCGTGGCCGGGGCGGCCAGCGGAAAGAACGGAATGGCCACCTGGAACACGCTGCCGTCGTCGCGGCGCATGGTATAATGCCCCTCCATGCTGCCGGTGGGCGTGCCCAGCGGGCAGCCGGACACGTAATCATGCGTCTGGCCGGATTCGAGCCGGGGTTGTTCGCCCACCACGCCTTCGCCATCGATGAAGCTGACCTGGCCTTGCCCGTCGGTGATCCGCCAGTGCCGCATGATCAGCTGGATCGCCTCGCTCGAATCGTTCTCGATGCGGATGTGATAGACCCAGAACCACTTGCCGGCCGCCACGCGCGATTGTTCCGGCAGGAAGTTGACCGCCACCCGGACGGTTACCCCATGCGTGATCGCGGCGTGCTGAAAAAGCTGCTTCATCCGCGCTAGGATAACGCAGTTGCGCCGTGGTTCCAATGCCCGAAATGGACTTTGCCCGCACAGCGCTTGCCCCGGAGCCAGGCACGCGGCACAGCCGGCAGGTGGTTACCGAACAGCCCCTTCCCCCTTTCATCGTCTGCGCCGTGCTGCCCCACGGCGAAACGGGCGCCGTCGTGCGCCTGTTAGGCGCGGAAACGGGTCTGATGGCGGCTTATGTCGCCGGCGCAAGAGGGCGCGCCTTGCGCCCTGTGCTGATACCCGGAAACCTGGTGGCGGCCGATCTGACGCGGCGGGGCGAAACGCGCCTGCCCGCCGTGCGCGTGGAGCTGGTGGCCAGCCGTGGGCCCTGGCTGGGCGAGCCGCTGGCCAGCGCCGGCATCGCCTGGGCCTGCGCGCTGAGCGCGGCCGCCCTGCCCCAGGGGCTACCCCTGCCCGCCATTCACGCGGCGCTATCGGCCTTGCTCGATGCCATCTGCATGGCTCCCTCGGCGCGCGGCTGGGCACGGGCACTGGCCGCCTATGAAACCTTGCTGCTGCGCGAGGCGGGCCAGGGCCTGGGGCCGGCCCCGCCCGCCGCACAGGATTGGGCCGCCGTTCTGCGCCAGCTGGACCGGCAGGGCCCGGCCATTGCCAGCCAGCTGCTTGCCGAACGGCAGCGCGATGTTATGGCGGCGCGCGCGATTCTGCTGGAACGGCTGAAACGCATCGGATCGGATTGAGAAGGCTCCACCATGAAAATTGCGGTTTTGCCTGGCGACGGCATCGGCCCGGAAGTGACGCGTGAAGCGGTGCGCGTGATCGAAGCGCTGGATCTTGGCATCGCCATGGAAGAAGCGCCGGTCGGCGGCTGCGCCTACAAGGCCGCCGGCCATCCCCTGCCGCCCGCGACGCTGGCGCTGGCCGAAGCTGCCGACGCGATCCTGTTCGGTGCGGTGGGCGATCCCGAATGCGATGCGCTCGACCGTCACCTGCGCCCCGAACAGGCGATCCTGGGCCTGCGCAAGGCACTGACCCTTTTTGCCAATCTGCGCCCGGCCCGGGTCTTTCCCGGCCTGGAACGCCATTCCGCGCTGCGCCCGGAAGTGGCCGGCACGATCGACCTGCTGATCGTGCGGGAATTGAACGGTGACGTCTATTTCGGGGAAAAGGGCTTTCGCCAGACCGCCGGCGGCGAGCGCGAAGGCTATGACATCATGTCATACAGCGAAAGCGAAGTGCGCCGCATCGCCCATGTCGCTTTCCGCGCCGCGATGGGCCGGGGCCGGCGCCTGTGCTCGGTGGACAAGGCCAACGTGCTGGAAACCTCGCAGTTGTGGCGTGACGTGATCGTGGAAGTGGCCCGGGATTATCCCGAGGTCGTGCTCGAACACATGTATGTCGACAATGCCGCGATGCAGCTGGTGCGCGCGCCGGGCAAGTTCGACGTGGTGGTGACCGGCAATCTGTTCGGCGATATCCTGTCGGACCAGGCGAGCATGTGCGTCGGCTCGATCGGCCTGCTGGCTTCGGCCTCGCTCGGCGAACGGCAGACCGCGCACGGCACGTTCGGGCTTTATGAGCCGATCCACGGCTCGGCGCCCGACATCGCCGGCCAGGGCCTGGCCAATCCGATGGCGACGATCCTTTCTGCCGCCATGCTGCTGCGCCATTCGCTGGGCATGGCCGATGCCGCCGACAGGATCGAGGCGGCCGTGGCGGCCACGCTGGCCGAGGGCGTGCTGGGCCGCGATCTGGGCGGGGTGGCCGGCACAGCGGAAATTGGTGACGCCGTGCTTGCAAAGCTGTAAGCGCTGCGCCCCATGTTGCAACTGGCAGTCATTCTTCCGACCTACAACGAGAGCCGGAACATCGCCTCGATGGTCGATCGGCTCGACAAGGCGCTGACCGGCATCGCCTGGGAGGCGATTTTCGTCGACGACAACAGCCCCGATGGCACCGCCGATGTGGCGCGCACCATAGGACGGGACGATCCGCGCATCAGAGTGATCGAACGCATCGGGCGGCGGGGCCTCGCCTCTGCGGCGATCGAGGGCATGTGCGCCACCGCCGCGCCGATCGTGGCGGTGATGGACAGCGACCATCAGCATGATCCCGCCCTGCTGCCCGCGATGCTGGCCGCGATCGAGCGCGGCGAGTGCGACGTGTCCTATGCCTCGCGCTTTGCCGAAGGCGCCAGCACCGAGGCATGGGGCCGGCCCGACCGCGTCAAGGTCTCGGGCCTTGCCAATGCCATTGCCCGCAAGGTTACCGGCGTGCAGCTGTCGGACCCGATGAGCGGCTTTTTCATGCTGCCCGCGGCGATCCTGCGGGCCGACGCGCATCGTCTTTCGGGCGTGGGTTTCAAGATCCTGCTCGACATTCTCGCCACGGTTGACGCGCCGCTGCGGGTGAAAGAATTTCCCCTGCACTTCGCCGCGCGGGCCGAAGGCGAATCGAAACTGGATCGTACCGTCGTGTTTGAATTTCTCATCGGCCTTTACGACAAGTGGCTCGGCCGCATCGTTCCCACCCGCTTTGCTCTTTTCGGCACCGTGGGGGCGCTCGGCGCACTGGTCCACCTCACCGTGCTGTATGTGGTGCTGAACCTGTTCGGCGCCAAATTCGCGCTGAGCCACTATCCCAAGGAAGCAGCGTTCATCGTCGGCCAGACTCTGGCCGCGATCACCGCGATGACGTTCAACTTCGTGCTAAACAACGAGTTGACCTATGCCGACAAGCGCCTGCGTGGCTTCCTGCCGCTGATGCGCGGCTGGCTGAAGTTTGCCGCCACCTGCGCGTTCGGCATGCTCGCCAACATCGGCGTTTCCACCGCCCTGGTGCGCATCGGCTTCCATTCGATCTCGGCCGCGATGGTAGGCATCGTGCTGGCCTCGGTGTGGAACTTCGCGCTGTCGAGCAAGTTCGTCTGGGGCAAATATGGCTGAACGTGCGAGGCAAGAACGGTGTTGGCGTCACCGGGCTTGACGATGCGGTGCCCGGTTATTTCCACACCGGCAGCCAGGTGAACAGGCGGAAGGATTTCACCCCCGGCAGCGGCAGGGCGGCCAGGATCGGGAAGAAATAGGCAAAGCCGACAAGTGCCAGCGCCACGCTGGCCCAGGCCGGCCAGCGCAGGCCGCGCTGCCATAGCTGCGTCAAAGCCAGCGCGAGCGCCGCATCGAGGAACACGGCGGCAAGCTGGTAGTGGTAATAGAACTGCACCGGCTTGCCATTGAGCGCCCAGAAGAACAGCGCGCCGGCATAGAGCAGTGCAACCCCGCCTGACAGGGTCGATAGCCGGTTACGCCCGGTCGGCCACCAATGGCCCGGCAGCGCCAGGGTGCGGCCCGTCAATGCCTGGACACCATCCGCCGCGCACCACAGCAAGGCGGCCAGCCCCGCCCACATCGTGTAGGGATTGCCGATCATCAGCACCCCGCGCTGCGCCCCGTCCCACTTTTCATAGAAGAACCAGATCGGCCGGGCATTGAGCATCCATTGATACCAATGGCTCATATAGCGGTGCGGCTTGATCACGCTGTCCTGCAGTCTCAGCATCGTCTGCTGCCACTCGATCAGGTGCCAGGGGCTGAGCGGATTGACCGCGTAGAACATCGCCGGGGTGAACGTGGCGAAATAGACCAGCACCGGCCAGAGCCCAAGCCATACGAAGGCTTCCGTCAGGCAAACGCCCGGCACCGGCCCGCCGCCGCGCCCGGCCAGCAAGGCCGGCACGCGCCGCGGCATGCCGGCACCGGCCCGCCAGCGCGCGTGGGCAAACCACAAGCCGGGAAGGATCATCAACGGCACCCCGTTCCACTTGCCTGCAATGGACAGGCCCATGAACAGCCCGCACAGCACCAGATGCCGCCGCCGGCCCTTGCGCGCCGCCAACGTCCATTGCCAGAAGGCAAGTGCGAGCGAGGCAGCCATCGCCATGTCGAGAATGGCAATGCGCGCCAGCACGAACCAGATGAAGTTCGTGGCCAAAAACAGGCCGAAGAGCAGCGTGCCCGGCCGCGACAGGCTGGCCCACCAGAAAGCGCGGATCGCGGCATAGAGGCCGATCGTGCCGTACAGCGCGTTGAAGAACCGCCAGCCGAACGGATTGTCTCCCCAGGTCATCATGCCCAGCGCGATCAGTTCCTTGCCCAGCAGCGGATGTTCGGGATTGAGGCGGCTGGACAAGGCGATCAGGTGACGCGCCGCAGGCAGGTAATGCACTTCGTCGAACATGATTTTCGATGGCGTGCCCAGGCGCCAGAACACCAGCACCGCAAAGACCGCCACGATGGCCAGCACGCCATGGATCGGATCGGGTTCGCAAGCGCGCGGCGGCAGCGTGGTCGGCTGGGTCATTGGTCGGGCGCGATACGCCAGATCGCGGCATCGGCGCAATGGCATGCCTTGCGCGCGCGAGCCGGCGCAACTAAGGCTGCGGGCCATGAAACGCACCACCGGACAAGACCGCTCGATCACCCAATCCTGGCGCCCGGCCACCAAGGCCGTGCGCGGTGGCACCTGGCGTTCGGAAATGGGTGAAACGTCGGAAGCGCTGTTTCTGACCTCTGGCTTTGCCTATGACGATGCCGCCACTGTCGCCGCGCGCTTTGCCGGCGAACAGGACGGGATGACCTATTCCCGCCTGCAGAACCCGACCGTGGCCATGCTGGAAGAGCGCATCGCGCTGATGGAAGGGGCACAGGCCTGCCGCACCCAGGCAAGCGGCATGGCGGCGATGACCACGGCCCTGCTCTGCCAGCTTTCGGCGGGGGATCACATCGTCGCGGCCAAGGCCGCGTTCGGTTCGTGCCGCTGGCTGGTGGAAAACCTGCTGCCGCGCTTTGGCGTGGAAGGCACGCTGATCGACGCGTCGGACAATGCCGCATGGGAAGCGGCGATCCGGCCCAACACCAAAGTGTTCTTTTTCGAAACGCCCGCCAATCCCACGATGGGCATCGTCGACATGGAACATGCATGCGGCATCGCCAAGGCGCATGGCATCACCACGGTGGTGGACAATGCCTTTGCCACCTGTGCCCTGCAGCGGCCGATGGAATTCGGGGCCGACGTCGTCGCCTATTCGGCCACCAAGATGATGGACGGCCAGGGCCGGGTGCTGGCCGGCGCCGTCTGCGGCAGCAAGGATTTCATCGACAACGTGCTGCTGCCGTTCCAGCGCAATACCGGGCCGAATTGCGCGCCGTTCAACGCCTGGGTCGTGCTCAAAGGGCTGGAAACGCTGGACCTGCGCATCCAGCGCCAGAGTGCCAATGCCCAGAAAGTGGCCGAATTCCTGGAAGCGCGGGTGCCGGTGATCCTCTATCCGGGGCTTGCCAGCCATCCGCAGCACGATCTGGCGATGCGGCAGATGCGCGCGGGCGGCACGATTTTTTCCATCGTGCTGGATGGCGGCAGGACGCAGGCGCATGGCCTGCTCGACGCGCTCAGGCTGATCGACATTTCGAACAATATCGGAGACTCCCGCTCGTTGATGTGCCATCCGGCCACCTCCACGCACCACGGCGTCGGCCCGGAAGGGCGCGCCGACATGGGCGTGAGCGACGGCATGCTGCGCCTCAACGTGGGGCTCGAAGATCCCGAGGACGTGATCGAGGATCTGGACCAGGCGCTGCGGGCAATCGGTCTTTGAAGAACCGAAATGCCGATATCCGGTCTATCCAATGCCTTGACAGCAGCCTATTGTGAGCCACTGAAATAGACCGGAGCGGGCCGTGCTGGCTGAAGCGCATCTTTCGGCCATTGTGCAATCATCGGATGATGCCATCATCAGCAAATCGCTGGATGGCATCGTTCTGAGCTGGAATCCCGCGGCTACCCGGATCTTCGGGTTCACCGAAAAGGAAATGATCGGGCGTTCGATCCGCCGCCTGATTCCCGAAGACCGCCAGGCCGAAGAGAATGCCATCATCGACCGCATCGCCCGCGGCGAAAGGGTCAAAAGCTTCGAGACCATCCGCCAGCGCAAGGACGGCACTTTTTTCCAGGTGTCGTTGACGGTATCGCCGATCCTGGCGCCCGATGGCAGCGTGGTGGGCGCCAGCAAGATTGCCCGCGACGTGAGCGAACGCCATGAAGCCCAGGCGGCACTGGCGCAACACGAACACCGCCTGCGCATGCTGGCCGACAACATCTCGCAGCTGGCATGGGTAACCGATCGCCAGGGCTATGTCTTATGGCTCAACAAGCGCTGGTACGATTATACCGGATTGACGGAGATGGAATCGACCGTAGGGGTTTGGCCGATCCATCATCCCGATCACTTCGACCGCGTCGTAAACAAGTATTACGCAGACGTGGCGGCAGGGCGCGAATGGGAAGACACGTTTCCCCTGCGCGGCCGCGACGGCAACTATCGCTGGTTCCTTTCGCGCGCCAAGCCGATCTGCGACAGCGCGGGGCACATCGTCAACTGGTTCGGCACCAATACCGATGTCACCGAAATGATGGAGAAAGAGGAGCAGATCCGTCTTCTGCTGATGGAAGTGAACCACCGTTCGAAGAACATGCTGGCCGTGGTCCAGGCATTGGCGCGCCGGTCGGGCGGGGTCGATCCCGATTTCCTGCGCCGCTTCGAAAGCCGGCTGGGCAGCCTTTCGGCCAATCAGGATCTGCTGGTGCGGCGCGGGTGGCAGCATATTCCGATGGCAGAACTGGCCGATGCACAACTGGCCATTCTCGATCGCAGAAGCCGGGCCTCGGTCAAAGTGTCGGGGCCGGAAATGCTGCTCTCGCCGCGCACGGCCGAAATCATCGGCATGGCGCTGCACGAGTTGGCCACCAATGCCTTGAAGTACGGTGCCCTGTCGCGGCGCAGCGGCCATGTCTGGCTCTATTGGGAAAAAGAGAAAGACCGGTTCATCGTGCAGTGGCACGAACGGGGTGGCCCCCTGGTAACCCCGCCAGAACGATCAGGGTTTGGCACCACCTTGATCCGCCACATTCCCGAACGCAGCCTGAAAGCGGACGTGACGCTCGACTATGCGCACGATGGGCTGGTCTGGCGGCTCGATTGCGATGCAACCCTGGCGGGAACGCTGGCGTCGTAACAACCCGAAAGCGGGCAGCGAACGCGCGGATCAGCCGGAGGCGTCAGCCCTGCGTTTCGCCGGCGAGGCGCGCTTCCAGCGCGGCAACCCGCGCTTTGAGTGCTTCGGCTTCTTCCCGCGCCGTTGCCGCCAGTTCCTTGACGGCGGCAAATTCCTCGCGGCTGACGAAATCCAGCCCGCCCAGCACCTCGCGCGCTTTCTCGCGCGCATTTTCGCCAGCCTCGCGGCCCAGCCCGGCAAGCGTGCCGGCCGCACTGTTGAGCACCTTGACGAAATCGGCGATAATCGGGTTTTCGGTCTGCATGGCGGCCCATCCTGGGGTTGATCAACGTACCGGTCTACATGGTGCCGGCAGGCGCAAACCGCAAGCATGCGGCGCGATTATGCAGGTATCACGACAATGGGCGTCAGGGCGCGTCAGATCGCCATCCGCACCGCGGCCTGCGGCGGCGCGACGGCATCAGCGCCAGGATTGAGCCGGATGAACTGGAAATTGAGAACAGCGGCAAAACATATCCATGCCAGGTAGGGCACGAGCAGCCACCCGGCCGCAGGGCGCACCCGCGCGAACAGGAAAATCGTCAAGGCGACAAGCGGGATCATGGCAAGAATGATCCCCTGCGCCACCATCATGCGATGCAGCCCGAAAAACACCGGGCTCCACGCCAGGTTGAACAGCAGTTGCACCACGAAGGCCGCCACCGCACCCGGCCGCCCGGGTGCGCCGCGCGCGGCCAGCACCATGGCCAGCGCAAGGCCCATCAGCACGTAGAGCACGCTCCACACCACGCCGAAGGTGGCGGGCGGCGGATAGATCGCCGGTTTGACGAGCGTGGCAAACCATGGATTGTCCGCCCCGCTGCCGGCCGCGCGGCCCGACAGGAAGCCAAGGCCCAGCACCAGGGGAATCGTGAAAAGCGCCCAGCGGGCAAGGCTGGCACGAAGTTGCGCGGGCGAAGCGAGATAACGCATGATCGGTTTTACGTCTGCCTCAAGCAATTGGTTCCGGCAAATGGTTCCGGCCAATGGTTACGAAACGCCGGTTGCCATGACGGGTATGGCAAGTGTCGCGCCGCTAGGCAATCGGCCAGCGAATCTCATTCCGATACGCCGCGATGAGGAATTCCACGTTGCCTTCCGGCCCGGTGATCGGGCTTTCGACGATGCCCTGCACCGCCCAGCCATCCCCTTCCAGCCAGGCCCGCACATCGGCGCAGACCCGCGCATGCAAGGCCGGATCGCGCACGACGCCGCCTTTGCCCACTTCGGCACGGCCTACTTCGAATTGCGGCTTGATCAGCGCGACCAGCCGCGTCGGCCGCGCCGCCAGGGCCAACGGCACCTCCAGCACTTTGGACAGGGCAATGAAGCTGGCATCGCACACCACCCAGGTGGCGGGCCTGTCGATGTGCGCTGGCGTCAGAATGCGGGCGCTGGTCTGCTCGAGAACCGTGACACGCGGATCCTGCCGCAACTTCCAGGCCAGCTGGTTGGTGCCGGAATCGACCGCGAAGACATGAGCCGCACCCTTTTGCAGCAGGACATCGGTGAACCCGCCGGTGGAACTGCCGATGTCCATGGCGACAACGCCGGCCGGGTCGAGCCCGAAATGATCGATCGCATGAGCAAGCTTGATTCCCCCGCGCGAAACCCAGGGGTGATCACGCCCCCGCACCTCGATCGCGGCATCGGCCGCCACCGCCTGCCCCGCCTTGGCCACCTTGGCCTGTCCTGCATAGACCAGCCCGGCCAGGATCAGTGCCTGGGCTCGCGCCCGGCTTTCGGCCAGGCCGCGTTCGACCAGCAGTTGATCGATGCGCAGTTTTGCCACGGGTTTTGCCCGTGCGGCGGCTGGTGCGGGATGCGCCGGATCAGAAGATGAAGGCGTTCGGGTTGAGCTCACGCACGCTTCCTTCCATAAGCCGGCCATGAAGATCAACCGGGCAGCCCGGCCAGGGCGCAATTCTCCGCAGCGATATTTCGGCATGGCGCCGTTGCTGGCGGCGCTCGCCACGGCCTGCGCACCCCAGGCGGTGATCCCGCCCGCGCCCGTGCGCCAGGCCCCGCCGCCACCGCCGCCGCCTGCTGCGCTGCCCAGGGTGGCGGCACCGGCCGACTGGCGCGATCAGCCGCAGACCCCGGGCACGTGGCGCTATGCCGGCGGCCGCGCGCAGTTCGGCGTGGCGGGCGGGGCGCCGGCCCTGGCGATGGAATGCCGGCCGGGCCAGGTCGTGCTCACGATTCCAGGCAATGCATCCCAACCGATTCCCGCAGCCATCACCACCACCAGCCAGCAGCGCGCGCTGAGCGCCATGCCGGCGGGCGCGGGAACGTTGACGATCACCCTGCCCGCGCGGGATGGCCTGCTTGATGCCATGGCGTTCAGCCGCGGGCGGTTCATGATCGAAATCAACGGTCTGCCGGTGCTGATCGTGCCCGCCTGGGCCGAAGTAGGCCGGGTTGTGGAAGACTGCCGGTGAAGTGACCGCGGAAATCGCGGCGCAACGTCATGGGCATCGCTATCGTCGGCCTGGACGTGATGGGCCTGGACGTGATGGGCCTGGATTGGGGGCGGCAATCCGATCCGCAACCGCGGTTTTCCGAGCGCGAAGCGTCGATTGTGACGGCAAATTAAATGAATGCAAGTCTTGTTGTTTGGCCGGCGATTGCGCAAATACGTGCGCAGGGCGGTGAGCGGTTTTCAGAACACTCCCGATCCAGCTGTCCGGAACGCCCCGGGCAGCGACTTGGCTCAACAGCGCGAAAGGAGGTGATCCGATGTCTCATGGTTCAGCAGAGAGGTCGGCATTCCGCAGCGCGAGGCATTATCGCTGATACCAGCACAGCGATAAAGGCTTCGTGAGCGGCACTTCCGGCCGCTGACCATGCGAAGGGCCGCTTCGGGACTGCCGGATGCGGCCCTTCACATTATTTCTTTTTGCTTGCTATTTGCGCAACAATCGTTCAACGGGCGAATCACTTCGCATTCCCCAGTTAGGATGATCGTGCCATGGCGACCACTGCCGCGCCTGCCTTGACCTTTACCCGCATTGCCCATCCCGCGCCCGTTCCGGCCGATGTGCGTGCGCAGGTGCTGGCCGATCCGGGTTTCGGCACGCGCTTTTCCGATCATATGGTATCGATCGCCTGGACCGAGGCCAAGGGCTGGCACGATGCGGAAATCCTGCCCTATGGCCCGATTGCGCTCGATCCTGCCGCGTCGGTCCTGCATTATGCGCAGGAAATATTCGAAGGCCTCAAGGCCTATCGCCTTCCCGACCAGGGCATCGCGCTGTTCCGGCCCGAAGCCAACGCCGCGCGTTTCAACGCATCGGCCCGCCGCCTGGCCATGCCCGAGTTGCCCGAAACGCTGTTCGTGGACGCGGTGGAGCAACTGGTGCTGACCGATCGCGCATGGTTTCCGACGATCGACGGCGGCTCGCTGTACCTGCGCCCGTTCATGTTCGCGACCGAAGCGTTCCTGGGCGTGCGGGCGGCCACTGCCTATCGCTTCATGGTGATCGCCAGCCCGGCGGGCAACTATTTCAAATCCGGCGTGCCTGCCGTTTCGATCTGGGTGAGCGACTATACCCGGGCGGCCCCAGGCGGCACGGGTGCGGCCAAGTGCGGCGGCAACTATGCCGCCAGCCTCGTGCCCACGGCCGAAGCCTTTGCCCGTGGGCACGATCAGGTCCTGTTTCTCGACGCGGCCGAGCGCAAGTGGATCGAGGAGCTGGGCGGCATGAACCTGTTTTTCGCCTTCGACGACGGCTCGATCCTCACGCCGCCGCTTTCCGGCACGATTCTGCCCGGAATCACGCGTGAAAGCCTGCTGACGCTGGCACGCGGGGAAGGCCTCACCGTGCGCGAGGAGCGTTATAGCCTGGACCAGTGGCGCGCCGATGCCGCTTCGGGCAAGCTGGTCGAAGCCTTTGCGTGCGGCACGGCGGCGGTTGTCACGCCGGTGGGCAAGGTGGTGGGCCACGATGGCGAATTCGTGATCGGTTCGGGAGGCCCGGGCCAGTTGACGCAGAAGCTGCGCCAGCGCCTGGTGGCCATCCAGCGCGGCGAAGCGCCCGACACGCATGGCTGGGTCAGGCGCATCGCCTGATCCGGCTTGCCGTTTCGCCGGCCCCCGCTTATCCAGCGCGGAAACGGGTGGGGGCACGATGGCCAAGCTGACACTGGAACAAGGGCTTTTCCGGCTTGACCGGCTGACACGCGTGTTGTCGTGGCTATTGCCGGCGAGCGGCGCCTGGATGGGCTTGGTGCTGGTGGGCGCCAGCACGTTCGATGCCATCGCCGTGCTGCCCTCGATCATGGGGCCGGCCGGCATCATCGGGGTGATCGGGGTGCTGCTGGGCATCGCGATGTCGTGCATGTGGCTCTCGCGGGCCAATGCCAACCTGCGCGCCGCCGGGATTTTGTTGCAGCATGGGCCGGTCATGGCCTGGCTGTGGGTTTTCGTGCCTGTTGCCTCGCTGTTCAAGCCATACCAGGTCATGCGCGAAATCTGGCGGGAGAGCATGGATCGCACCCGGGAAGCCGGCGGCCGGACGACGCCGCTGCTGCCACAATGGTGGGGGGCGTGGCTGGTCGCGACGCTCGCTTTGAACATGAGCGGCAACGCCCATGTCGAAAAGACCGATTTCAACCACTTCGTGCTGACACCGCTGGCGGCGATAGCCGGCTTTGCCGCGTGCCTGAGGTTCCGGACTTTGGTGCGTGACGTCAACCGGGCGCAGCAGGGGCTGGCCCATGCCGCGGTTTTTGCCTGAAGCCTGACCTAAGAGACGGCTCGCCGGCCAGCGCTTTCACTCCGATAGGCCGGGCATGGCAAGCGCCCCCGATTTTCCTGTCACCCGCGCGCAGGCGCTGGCACGCCTTGCGGCGTTCGTGCCGCTGGCCGGGCACGGCTATGCCAAGGGGCGCAATTTCGACAAGGGGCCGGGCCGCCATGATGGCGTTTCGCGGCTTTCCGCCGCCCTGCGCCGGCGCACGGTGAGCGAGCGCGAGGTTGTGCAGGCCGTGCTTGGCGCGCATGGCCCGGATGACGCGGCGAGCTTTATCAGCGAAGTTTTCTGGCGCACTTACTGGAAAGGCTGGCTGGAACAGCGCCCCGCCGCCTGGACGCGCTATCTGGCCCGATGCAATGCCGCGATGCAGGATCTGCAGAACGATCCCGGCCTGGCCGCGCGCCATGCCAGGGCGATCGGCGGGCAGACCGGGATTGACGCGTTCGATCACTGGATGGGCGAACTGGCGCAGACCGGCTACCTGCACAACTGGGCGCGCATGCAGGTGGCTTCGATCTGGATCTTCACGCTGGGCCTGCCGTGGGAATTGGGCTCAGGGCACATGCTGGCGCACTTGCGCGATGGCGATCCGGCGTCGAACACCCTGTCGTGGCGGTGGGTGGCCGGGCTGCACACGGCGGGCAAGGCCTATCTTGCCGACGGCGCGCGCATCGCCGCGATGACCGACGGGCGCTTTGCCCCCCAGGGCCTGGCGAGCCACGCCGCCATTCCGGCGGAACCCGCCCTGCCCCCCGCCGCGCCCTGGCGCGCCGCCACCCCGCCCGATCCGGCGCGGCCCACGCTGATCTGGATCACTCCCGAGGATGCCGGGCTGGAGCAGGAAACCGCGCTGGCCGCCCTGCCCGTGCGCGCGGTCGTCGCCTGCCGCGCCCAGGCCGTCACGGCCGCCGACATCGCCGCGCTTGACGACGCCTTGCAGCGCGCCTCGGCGCGCTGGCAGGCCCCCGCGCGTTGGCTCGACGATACGGCCGGTCTTGCCGATGCAGCGCGGTCTGCCGGAACCGCCCAGATCGTGACCGGTTTCATTCCCGTAGGCCCGCTGGCCGATGCCCTACCGGCGATCCACGCGGGATTGCAGGCCCAGGGACTGCTGCTGGCCGAGCATTTGCGCGCGTGGGACAAGGCTGTCTGGCCGCATTGCCGGCGCGGCTTCTTTGCCCTGAAACAGGAGATTCCTGCATTGCTGAAGGATCTGGCATGAGCGATCCGGGAGAGGGGGATCGGGGACAGGGCGATCCGGGACAGGGCGATCCCGGACAGGGCAAGCCGGCCCATGGCAAACCGGGCGGGCGCAAGGTGCCCAGCGGGCGGCTGTCCCGGCTTGCGGCGTTCGGCCAGTTGGCGGGCGGGGTGGCCGGTGGCATCATGGCCGAAGGTGCGCGGCGCCTTGCCAGGGGCGAACGCCCGCAATTGGGCGATCTGGTGCTGACACCGGCCAACGCGCTGCGCGTGACCGAGCAGCTTTCCCGCCTGCGTGGCGCGGCGATGAAGCTGGGGCAGATGCTTTCGCTCGACGCCGGCGACATGCTGCCCGACGAATTGACCGCCATTCTGGCACGCTTGCGCGACTCCGCGCATCATATGCCCCCTGCGCAGCTGCAAAAGGTGCTGAACGGCGAATGGGGCGCGGACTGGCGCCGCCGCTTTGCCCATTTCGATCCGCGGCCGCTGGCCGCCGCCTCGATCGGGCAGGTACATCGCGCGCGCCTGCCCGACGGGCGCGAACTGGCGATCAAGGTGCAATATCCCGGCGTTGCCGCTAGCATCGATGCCGATGTCGACAACGTCGCCACGCTGCTGCGCCTTTCCAGCCTGTTGCCCGCCTCGCTCGACATCGCGCCGCTGCTGGCCGAAGCCAAGCGCCAGTTGCACGAAGAGGCCGACTATGTGCGCGAAGCGGCCCAGATGCGCCACTATCGCGATCTTCTGGCCAGCGATCCGCGCTTCGTGGTGCCCTCGCCGGTAGAGGACCTGACCACCACGCGCGTATTGGCTATGGATTACGTGGCGGGCAGGCCGATCGACACGCTGGCGCAGGCATCGCAGGACGAACGCGATGCGATGCTGGCAGCGCTGCTCGATCTGGTACTGCACGAACTGTTCGTATTCGGCTTCATGCAGACCGATCCCAACTTTGCCAATTATCGCTGGCAACCGGACAGCGGCCACCTGGTCCTGCTCGATTTCGGCGCGGCGCGGCCTGTTCCGCAGGAAACGGCGTCAGCCTATCGCGCGGTGGTGGAAGCCGGGCTGGCCGACGATGCCGCCGCACTGCGCAGCGCGATCCTAGGCGCCGGTTTCGTTTCGCCCACGCTGCTCGATCGGCATGGCGAGCGGATCGACGGGATGATCGCGGTCCTTATGGCGCATCTCTCGCAGCCGGGGCCGCTCGATTTTTCAGACCGCCGTTTTGTCGACGATCTGCGCGTGCTGGGCCGCCCCATCCTGGAAGACCGCGCGGCATGGCACGTGCCGCCGGTGCAGACGCTGCTGGTGCAGCGCAAGGTCAGCGGCACGGCGCTGCTGGCCGTGCGCATGAAAGCCCGCGTGCCGATCCGGGAACTGGCCCAGTCCGCCATCGCCCCGCGATAACGGCGCGCGCGGTCAGCCGGGGCACTCGCCGTCGGTCGCGCTCACCAGTTGCATCGTTCTGGTGCGCACGGTCGCTTCATGGGGCGAAAGGCGGCGGGCGGCACCGGTCTGCCCGTCGATCAGCAGCGCTGCGCGGCATTCGTCATCCGGCATCGGCCGGCCATCGCGCGGCAGCGTGAGCAGCATGCCGTCGCGACCGTCGCGATAGAGCGCGCGGACCACGGGAGTGCCGGGCCGCCCGTCATGACCCCTTGCCGGGCCACCTCCTGCCCGGCCACCTCCTGTCGGGCCACCTCCTGTCGGGCCATCGCCGCAGGCAGCAAGCGCCGCGAGCGCGAGGATCGCGCTAATCCTCCACCACCTTGAGCAGGCGGCGTTCGAGCGGTGAAAGCACGCCGGCCAGTTCGTGCCCGCGCTTGAGCACCTGTCCGGCTTCGCCATAAAGCGCCCACATGCCCTGCCGCCCGCGCAGGGCGGGACGCTTTTCGATGCGGGCGGTCGGCCGTTCCGCCGTACGCCGAAAGGCGGAAAAACTGGCCGCTTCCTTGCCGAAATCCATCGCATAATCGCGCCACAGCCCCGCCGCCACCATGCGGCCGTAAAGATCGAGAATGCGCAGCAGTTCCAGCCGGTCGAACGCAACCGGCAACGCCGGACGCAGCGCCGGCACCAGCGGCACCACGTTGCCCGGCACCTCGCCGGGCCCGTTGACGGGCGCACTCAGGGCTTCACCGCGCGCTGGGCGACAAGCGCCGCCACCTGGGCCTTGAGCGCGGCGACTTCGGCCTCGAGTGCCGCCACCCGCGTCTGGTCGGCCGGTTCGCACGGTTCTTCGGAAGGCGTGCCGTAAGGGATGAAATCGCGCAGCCAGGTCTCCATCGACACATGAGTGGGCCGCGCTTTCCATCCGACCATAGTGGTGCCGGGGGCCACATCTTCGGTCACGACGGCATTGGCCCCGACGCGTGCCCCGGTGCCCACGGTGATCGGGCCCAGGATCTGCGCCCCCGATCCCACGATCACGCCATCGGCCAGGGTGGGATGGCGCTTGCCGGGAATGCCGTTGGCCGGGTTTGTCCCGCCCAGCGTCACGCACTGGTAGATGGTAACGTCATCACCGATCTGCGCCGTCTCCCCGATTACCGAAAAGCCGTGATCGATAAACAGCCGCCGGCCGATCACCGCGCCCGGGTGAATGTCTATGCCCGTATACCAGCGCGAAAGGTGATTGATCAGGCGGGCCAGGAAAAACAGTCGCGCCCTGTACAAGCTGTGCGCCACGCGGTGCACGGCCACGGCCCAGAGGCCGGGATAGAGCAGGATTTCCCAGCGCGAGCGTGGCGACGGATCGCGGGCGCGGATCGAATCGAGATAGGCGATCAGTCCTGACACCATTGCCTTCTATCTCTCATGGTGGTGGCGCCGGTCAATTCGCGCCCTGCCCCTGGCCATGCTCCTGTGCGAGGGCCTCGCGCGCCAGCGACAGCGTGACGGGTGCCTTGCGTTCCAGGCTCAACCGGTCGATCGTTTCCACCAGGATTTCGGCAGCGGCATGGCTGCGTTCGATGCGGGGCAGCAGGAAAGCCAGAACGCCATCGCCCAGCACCAGCCCGCGCCGCGTGGCATGCTCCTGCAGCAGCCGGGCCAGCAGATCCTCGTCGGGCGCGGGAATGGAAAGCGTCATCGAACCGCCCAGGCGCGAGGCCAGGTCAGGCAGCTTCACCTGCCATTGCCCCGGCCCGGCATCGCTGATCAGCAGCAGGGGGCGGCCGCTGGCCTGGGCACGGTTCCAGGCATGGAACACCACGTCTTCGGGCAGGCGATCGGCGCCATCGAGCACGTCGCCCAGATCCGCGGCCGCAAACCAGCGCCCCAGCAGGCTTTTGCCGGAACGCGCGGGGCCGACAAGAATGCCGCTGCGGAACGGCCAGTCCCGCGCGGCCGCCAGGCCATCGATCACCGGCTGCAACGAGAGGCCGACCACGATGTTTTCGGCGCCATGGGCCGGGGAGAGAGGAAGCGCGATCTGGCTGGTCATGCCCGGCATATAGGAACGCGGGAACGGCAAGTGAACGGGCAAAGCACGGGCAACCCGCGCCGTTCGCGCAAAGCCGTGGGTTGTTCTGTGGATCGCGCGCCCCGGCGGTGCCAGGAAAGCCTACCTGCGAATATGCCTATCTGCGGATCGAAAGGGCATTGGCGCCCGCCGTCACTTTCCAGCCCTGCGCCCGAAGCGCGGTCGCCAGGCTTTCAAGATCGCCGGCATAGGTCACCCGCAATACCGACGTCCCGCCGATGGCGATGCTGCTGGTGGCCGCGCCCTGCACGCCTGGCACCGCGCGCAGGGCGGCAAGCCCGGCATCGAGCGCCGCGCCATCGGCCGTGGCGACCTGCACGGTGAACGTGGCGGCGGGCGCCGCCGGCGCCGCGCCAGGCGCGGACGCGCCAGCGGCAGGCACCGCACCGGTCGCCGTCTGCTGGACCGGCCCCAGCGAATCGAGAATCTGGTTGATCAGCTTGGGATCGATCTGGGGCGCGATCGTGAGTGAGCGGTCGGGCGCAAGCTGCCCCTGCTGCAGGGCCTGGGTATAGAGCCCGTCCAGGCGGTGAACGGCATCGGCCAGCATCTGCGGCAATTGTTCGTCACCCGGTGCCGTCAATTCGAACTGGCCGATGAAGCGGTTGTCCGGGCCGTGTCGCGCGGTGAACGTGCCGTGGATCGGCCCGCCCGGAAAGATCCGCGTCAACCGCGCGATCGGCATGATCACGTCGGCCGCGCCGAATTCGTCGAGCACCAGCCGCCACCAGTTGCGGCTGCGGCGGGTAAGCTGCCCTTCGGTCAGCAACAGCGAATCAGCTCCGCCGCCGTTGGGACGCACATAATCGATCGCGCTTTCCCCGGTGTGGAATTCGGCCCAGGCGCGCTGCCACGGCGTACGCGTTTCATAGACAGACGCCACGCCCCCTTCATAAAGCACGGGCACGATCAGCAATGGGGCAGAACGGGCGATCTGGCCATGCATGCCCAGGTAACCGCCCGTGCGCGCACGATCGAAAGTGACGCCAAGCCGTGCGATATAGCGATGCGGGCCGATCTGCTCGCGTTCCACCACCACGGCGGCAACCATGCCATCAAGCGTCGCGGCATCCAGCGCGGGCGCATCGCCACCGCCCAGACCGTTGGTTTTCCAAAGCTTTTGCCAGGCGAGCTTTTGCGCTTCCTGCCAGCCCCTGGCCCGCGCATCCGCGGCGGAGCTGCCAGTGACATTGACCTCGATCCCGCTCACTTCGAAATCGCCGGTGCTGGCGATCGGCGCGATGCCGCGATCGCCTTCGATCTGGGCAAGGATCGCCGGCCCTGCCAGGATGGTTGCCGCGGCCAGGGCGGCGCTTCCGGCGCCGAAAGCCAGCAGCGAGCGGGGAAAGCGGGGTGGCAGGGACAGGCGCAGGACGGCCAAGAGAACTCCGGTCAAAGGATGCCGGGCGCTTTTGCCCAAAGGCAAGTGGAAATCCAAGCCGGAAACCGCTAGGCGCCGATCATGATGGCCAACGACACTTCCAAGCCCCAGCGCTATTCCTATGAACAGGCCGGCGTCAACATTGCCGCCGGCAATGCCCTGGTCAAGGCGATCGGGCCGTTGGCAAAGGCCACGGCGCGCGCCGGCGCCGATGCCGAACTCGGCGGTTTTGGCGGTTTTTTCGATTTGAAGGCAGCCGGATACAACGATCCGTTGCTGGTGGCCGGCAACGACGGCGTGGGCACCAAGGTCAAGCTGGCGATCGATCACGATCGCCACGATACGATCGGGATAGATCTGGTGGCGATGTGCGTCAACGATCTGATCGTGCAAGGGGCAGAGCCGCTGTTCTTCCTCGATTACTTCGCCACGGGCCGGCTGGATAACGGCGTGGCCCAGCGAGTCGTGGCGGGCATCGCCGATGGCTGCAAGCAGGCCGGCTGCGCGCTGATCGGCGGCGAAACCGCCGAAATGCCCGGCATGTATGCCGATGGCGATTACGACCTCGCGGGCTTTTGCGTCGGGGCCGTGGAACGCGGCGAACAGCTGACTGGCGAAAAAGTGGCGGCCGGTAACGTCCTCCTCGGCCTTGCCGCGTCGGGCGTGCATTCCAACGGCTATTCGCTGGTGCGGCGCCTGGCGGCTGACAAGGGCTGGAAGCTTGACCGCCCTGCGCTGTTCGACAACGAGCGGCTGCTGATCGACGTGCTGATCGAGCCGACGCGCATCTATGTCAAGACACTGCTGCCGTTCATCCGCGCGGGCCGGATCAATGCGCTGGCCCACATTACCGGTGGCGGCCTTCTGGAAAACGTGCCGCGCGTGCTGCCGCGCGGCCTGCACGCCCGCATCGATGCCGATAGCTGGGAACAGCCGCGCCTGATGGCTTTCCTGCAGGCGCAGGGGCACATCGAGCCTGGCGAAATGGCCCGCACGTTCAACTGCGGGATCGGCATGGTACTGGCGGTCGAAGCCGCAGAAGCCGGGAGGCTTTCGGCAGACCTGGCGGCGGCAGGCGAAACTGTGTTCCGCATCGGCACGGTGACGGACGGTGAAAAGGGCTGCACGGTATTCGGCAGCGCCGAAGCCTGGTCTGCCCGCGAAGCCTGGGAAGCGACGCATATCGGCTGACAGGCTGGCGCTCGAGGGCGGGCAGCAGCGGCCCGTGCCGTCCCCGCCAAAGGACAGACAACAGTGGCCAAGGCAAAAGTAGCGGTTTTCATCTCGGGCAGCGGGACCAACATGGCGGCCCTGCTCTATGCCAGCCGTGCGCCCGATTGCCCCTACGAGATCGTGCTGGTGCTTTCCAACGACCCCGCTGCCGGGGGGCTCGCGCTGGCAGCGGCCGAAGGGGTGCCGACCTTTGCCCTGCCGCACAAGGGCTTGTCCCGCGCCGATCATGACGCCCTGATGGAAGCGCAGGTCCTGGCTCACGGCGCGCGCTATATCGCGCTGGCGGGCTATATGCGCATCCTCTCGCCAGAGTTCGTGACCCGCTGGGACGGGCGCATGGTCAACATTCACCCGTCGCTGCTGCCGCTTTACAAGGGGCTGCACACCCACGCGCGCGCGATCGCCGCCGGCGACAGCCACGGCGGCTGCACCGTGCATCTGGTAACCCCCGAACTGGATGACGGGCCGATCCTTGGGCAGACCCGGGTGGCGATCCTGCCAGGCGATACCCCCGAAACGCTGGCCGCGCGGGTACTGTTTGCCGAACATCAGCTCTATGCCCGCTGCCTGGCGCAGCTCGTCATGCGCGAAACCAGCCCCGCCTGGCTGACCGCGCAGGTGCGCCAGCGCGCACTGGCCCTGCCCGAAACCGACGAGGTGACCAGCCACGGCATGGCTTGCTTCGGCGTGAAGAAAGGCAGGAAATTCGCTTATGTCAGCGTCGATCACCATGGCGACGGATGCATTGCACTGCTGACGAAGATCAGCGGGCCGGACGAACAGGCCCAGCTGATCGAGAACGATCCCGCGCGTTTCTACCGGCCGGCCTATTTCGGCGATGGCTGGATCGCCATCCGGCTGGACGGCGACGGCAAAGGCAGGGGCGACGGCGGGGGCGACGGCGGTCGCGCGGGCGGGGGCGAGAGCGGGGACGGCGTCGATTGGGACGACATCGCCGCCTGGCTGCGACGCAGCTGGTCCATGGTCGCCCCGCGGCGCCTTGCCGCCATGATGGAGTTCTGATCGCCGTGCGGGCCGGCCCTATCGCGCGAGCGCGGCCCGCGGCGCCGGCATGAGCACGGCCCACTGGATCGTTCTGACTCTGGCGACGCTGGCCGAAGCGATCACGCTGTTGCACGTGATCCTGCGGCCACACCGCGATCCCGCCTCGCGCCTGGCGTGGCTCGTGGCGGTCATGGCGCTGCCGCTGCTCGGCATCCCGGCCTATATCCTGTGGGGGGACACGCGCCTCATTCGCCGCCGCCGGCGGCACGGCGTCGGGGTGGAAGCGGCCCTGCCCCGCCCACTCGCCGATCCCGCCGGGGCCACGACCGTGGCAGCGACGCCTTGGCAACCGCCGTTCGCGCTGGCGGCCTCGGTCAACGGCCTTTCCGCCACGACCGGCAACGGCGCGACGATCGCCGCCGATAACCGTGCCGCCATCGCCGGGATGATCGCCGATATCGACGCGGCCCGATCGAGCGTGCACGCGTGCTTCTACATCTGGCTCGACGATGAAAGCGGAGTGCGGCTGGCGCAGGCGCTATCCCGCGCCGCGGAGCGCGGCCTTGCGGTGCGCGTGCTGGCCGATGCGCTGGGTTCGCGCCGTTTCCTGCGCTCGGCGCACTGGCAGGCAATGCGGCAGGCCGGCGTGATGGCGCGCGAGGCGCTGCCTGTGGGCAACCTGCTATGGACCTTGATCCGCGGACGGGTGGACCTGCGCAACCACCGCAAAGCGCTGATCGTGGACAATGCCATAGCCTGGTGCGGCAGCCAGAACGCCGCCGATCCGGAATTCCGCATCAAGCTCCGCTTCGCCCCTTGGGTTGACGTGATGACCCGCTGGGAGGGCCCGATCGCCCGCCAATGGCAGTTCCTGTTCGCGGCAGACTGGATGGCCGAGGGGGGCGACGATCTTTCGCCACTTCTTGCAGATCAGCCATTGTCGCCGGCAGGGGAGATTGTCGCCCAGGCGATCGGCACCGGGCCGACGGTGACCTATGGCGCGATGATGGCCTGCTTTGCCGCGCTTATCCATGCCGCGCGGCGCAGCCTGACGATCACCACCCCGTATTTCGTGCCCGGCGAAGAAGTGCTGGGCGCGCTGGCGAGCGCCGCCCGGCGCGGTGTTGCCGTCACGCTGATCGTGCCGCGCCGTAACGACAGCCGCTTCGTGGCGGCTGCCAGCCGCAGCCATTATTCCGCCCTGCTCGACGCCGGCGTCGCGATTTTCGAATTCGTGCCAGGTCTGCTGCATGCCAAGACGATGGTGGCCGACGAAAACGCCGCGATGATCGGTTCGGCCAATCTCGACCGGCGCAGTTTCGAGCTGAGTTTCGAGAACACGATCCTGTTTGCCGATCCGGCATTCGCCCGCGCCCTGGCGGCACGGCAGAATGCCTGGCTGCAGGATTGCGTGGCGATCACCCCGGCCATGGCTGCACGCACACCGCTGTCCAAGCGGCTGTGGCGCAATCTTCTGGCGATGATGAGCCCGCTGTTGTGACAAAAACCTCCCGGCCGACGGCGGGAGGTTTCTGGCGGTAACGCGCACCGCTGACGGCCGGCCGGCGCGCCGCCCCCCTTGGCTAGAGGACGGATGGCCTCGTCAGCCGACGATTTCTTCGGGCCGGAAGAAGAAGACGATTTCGATCGCGGCGTTTTCGTCGGAGTCCGACCCGTGCACGGTATTGGCTTCGATCGATTCGGCCAGTTCCTTGCGAATCGTGCCGGGTTCGGCATTGGCCGGGTTGGTGGCGCCCATGATATCGCGGTTGCGCTTCACGGCATCTTCGCCTTCAAGCACCTGGACCACCACCGGGCCGCTGGTCATGAACGAAACCAGATCGGCGAAGAACGGACGCTCGCGGTGCACGCCGTAAAATCCTTCGGCCTGTTCCCTGGTCATCTGGATGCGCTTGGAAGCAACCACCCGCAGGCCGGCTTCTTCCAGCATCTTGGTGACGGCGCCGGTCAGATTGCGGCGCGTGGCGTCGGGCTTGATGATCGAAAAGGTGCGGGTAACCGCCATGATGCGTTCCTTGCGAGAAAAAGCTTGGTTTTGTTGGGCGCGCCCCTAGCCCGAAAGGCGCCTTGCCGCAAGGGCGAGGGTCGTCACGGCCCCTCGCGCCACTTGCCCCCGTCCTGCCGCCAGTATCTGCGCTCCACCCCTTCGCGCTGGCCCAGCAGGCGCCAGGTGGCGCGCGCTTCGCCGGTCCGCTCGGGCGGGAAAAGCAGGAACACGCGCGCGGCGGCGCTTTCGCGCCAGCTACCGTCGGCCAGCGCCACGAAGCGCGCGCCGTTGGCCGGCTCGGCCGCCGTGGACAGCAGGATCGGCTGGCGCGCATCGTGCGGGCCACCGGCGCGGCCGTTGGCCAGGAACGTATCGGGCAGCCGCGTCCACAGTGCCTCGCCGATGCGGGCCAGTTGCTCGTCGTCGTCCGACACGACGAGCAGCCGCTCGCCCGCACCCAGCGTATTGCGCGCGATCAGCGGAACGACCCATTCGGCCGGATCGCGGGACAGCTGATAGAAATCGACGCGTATCGTCAGGGTCCTTCATGGATCGAGGTGGTGACGTCAGGCGGCGTGGACAAATTCCGCAACGCCGCCTTAGGCTTGGCCGGCCGCCGCGCCCTTTCCTTTGCGGCAGCGGTCGGAACAATAGCGCACGTTGTCCCAGTCGCGCTCCCATTTCTTGCGCCACGTGAACGGCAGCCCGCAGGCGGCGCAAGTCTTGCTCGGCAGATCGGACTTGCGCCGCATCCGGGCCATCGTTCAGCCTTCCAGCACGTCGCGCACATAGCGATCGAGCAGGCGCACGCCGAAGCCCGTGGCACCCTTGTCATGCGTGGCGCCTGGCTTGTCGACCCACACGGTGCCGGCAATGTCGAGATGGGCCCAGGCAACGCCCTTGTCGACGAAGCGGGCGATGAACTGCGCCGCGGTGATCGAGCCGCCGAACCGCGGCCCGACATTCTTCATGTCGGCAATCGGGCTGTCGATCAGCTTGTCGTAAGCCGGGCCCATCGGCATGCGCCACAGCGCGTCGCCGCTGGCCTTGCCCGCCGCGGCGAGCTGGTTGGCCAGGAGATCGTCGTTGGCGAACAGGCCGGCATACTCGTGGCCCAGGGAAACGATCATGGCGCCGGTCAGCGTGGCCACGTCGATCACCGTGGCGGGCTGGTACTCCTTTTGCACCCAAGTGATCGCATCGCCCAGCACAAGGCGGCCTTCGGCATCGGTATTGATGACTTCGATCGTCTGGCCATTCATGCTGGTGACGACGTCGCCAGGGCGCTGGGCATTGCCGTCAACCATATTTTCGACCAGGCCGCAGACGCCGATTACGTCAGCTTCCGCCTTGCGGCGCGCCAGAGTAAGCATCGTGCCGGCAACCGCCGCCGCGCCGCCCATGTCCCACTTCATGTCTTCCATGCCGCCCGCCGGCTTGATGCTGATGCCGCCCGTATCGAAACAGACGCCCTTGCCTACGAACGCCGTCGGCCGGACGCCCGCCTTGCCTTTCCAGCGCATGGCAAGAAGGCGCGGCTGCTTGACCGACCCTTGCGCTACGCCCAGCAGCGCGCCCATGCCCAGTTGTGCCATTTCCGTTTCATCGAGCACGACGATTTCCACGCCCGTTCCTGCCAGGCGTTCCCGGCAACGGGCAACGAAACTTTCAGGATAGATGATGTTGGCCGGTTCGGTGACCAGTTCGCGCGTGAATTCCACGCCTTCGGCCACCGCGCTTTCCACGGACCAGGCGCTTTCGGTGCCTTCGGGCGCGGAAACGGCAAGAATGGTCTTGAGCGAAGGCTTCTGATCGTCTTTCAGCCGCGTGCGATAGACCAGATATTGCCAAGCCCGCAGGCGCGCGGCCAACAGCACGGCCGTGGCGTCTTCGGCCGAAAAGCCGCTATCGGCAAAATCGATCGCCAGCGTTTCCTCGCCAGAGGTAAGATACTTGGCAACGAGCGCGCCGGCAGCGCGCTCCAGCGCAGCGCGGCGCTCCCCGCCCGGGCCACTGGCCGCGAGATCGCCGAGGCCCGCGAAAGCGAAGCGGGAGAGCCCGGCCGGACCGTCAACAAAAGCTTCGAAAGTCTGCCCGGCCTTGCCGGCAAAGCGGGCCGCCGTCGCGCTTTCCACGACCAGCGGCGGCGTGCCCCCGGGCAACGGCCCTTCGCCCACGATCCGGCCAATCAGGCGCGGCAGGTCGGCGCGACTGGGGGCAAATACGATGTTCATCAGCAAACTCCTGTCCGAATGCCGGCACGGATCGCCTGCAGGGGAAACCGGGCGGCAATTGTGGGTTTGCAGTTACGACCGACCAGTGCGATAGGCAACCGCATGTCCCCCGCTATGCCGCTTTCCGTCTTGTTGCCTGCTCGAAATCGGCGCCTGTTTTCTCACCATCCTTCCTTTACCGGTATCCGCCTCGCCATGCTGGCTGGGGCCTTGGGGCTCGGGGCCAACGTCTGGGCCGTGCCGGCAACGGCCCAGGACAGCGGCGCGCGGGATGCTGCCGCAGGCCCGGCACCGGTGCCAGATCCGGCACCTGTCGCCGACCAGCAGACCGATCAGGTACATTTCGAGGCGGACAAGGTCGAATACGCGAGCGATCCGGACCTGGTGACGGCGATGGGCAATGTCCTGCTGCGACGCGACGAGCAGAGCGTGCGTGCCGATAGGGTGACCTGGAACCGCAAGACCGGCGAGATCGAAGCCAACGGGAACGTTCGCGCGGTCGATGAAGGCGGGAACAGTCTCTATACCGACAAGGTCGAACTGACCGACGAATTGAAAGCCGGCGCCATGCAGGATCTGCTGGTGGTGCTGCGCGAAGGCGGGCGCCTGGCCGCGCGCGAAGGCACGCGCGATGCCGATGGCAACCTCACTCTGCGCGATGCCGCTTTCACCGGCTGCGCGGTGGAAACTGAGGATGGTTGCCCCAAGAAGCCGAGCTGGGAAGTCACGGCCGTCAAAGTGACCTGGAACGAGCGGACGAAGAAAGTGCGCTATTCCGGCGCGACTCTGCGGCTGTTCGGCATTCCGCTGCTTCCGCTGCCCGGTCTTGCCCATACCAGCGATTTCCGGGCAGAAACCGGCCTGTTGATTCCCGATATCCGGTCGACCGCCGCCAACGGGGTGGAATTCGCCGATACGTTCTACTGGCGGATCGCGGACGACAAGGATCTGGCGGTTACCGGCCATCTCTTCACCGGCGCCCTGCCGATGGCATCGGGAACCTACCGTCAGCTGACCGGCGTGGGCGCGTTCCAGATCACCGGCTATCTGACGCGATCCTCGGCTATTCCGGTCTATTCGTCGATCGATGCCGGCTCGGGCGTGGGAACCAGCCAGTGGCGCAGCTATCTGGAAGCCAACGGCAAATTGCAGTTCGACGAGAACTGGAGCCTGACGGCCTATGGCCGCTATGCCAGCGACCGCACGTTCCTGCGCCGTTACGACATCAGCCGCGACGACCGGCTGCGCTCATCGGTCAATCTGGAACGGGTGGGCAACGAAAGCTATTTCAGCCTTGCCGGCTGGGCGGTGCAGACGCTGCGCGTGGGCGATACGCAAGGCCAGGTGCCCATTGCCTTGCCCACGGTGGACTGGCGCTATCGCGTGGCGACGCCGGGCATCGGGGGAAATCTGGAACTGCAGGCCAACAGCCTGGCGATCGGCCGTTCCGCCGGGCAGGATACCCAGCGCGCCTTTGCCCGGGCGCAATGGGATATACGCACGATCACCGGCATGGGGCAGGAACTGACCGTCACCGCGCTGATGCGCGGCGATGTCTATCACAGCGATGCCAACGCCTTGACCAGAGTTGACATCTATCGCGGGAATTCGGGTTGGCAGGCCCGCGCCATCGCCACCGCGGCGGTGGACCTGAAATGGCCGCTGGTGGGCGCGCTGCTGGGCGGCACCCAGGTGCTGACGCCGCGGGTGCAACTGATTGCCACCCCGCATGTGCGCAACCGGGCTATCCCGAACGAGGATTCGCGCGCGGTTGACCTTGACGATTCCAACCTGTTCTCGCTCAACCGCTTCAACGGCTACGACCGCTATGAAGACGGCGTGCGGATGACCTATGGCTTCGACTGGCAGATGACGCGGCCGGGCTGGCGCGTTTCCTCCACCGTCGGGCAAAGCTATCGCTTGTCTGACGAACAGGGCCTGCTGCCCCCGGGAACCGGCCTGTCGGATCGCCTGTCGGACATCGTCGGCCGCACCGAGCTGCGCATCAGGGACATCGTCAAGTTCACGCATCGCTATCGCCTGGACAAGGACGGCTTCGTCCTGCGGCGGAACGAGATCGATGCCACGGTCGGCAACCACCGTACTTATGCCGAGATCGGCTATCTGCGGCTGAACCGCAACATTCCCGCCACGTTCGAGGATCTGCGCGATCGCGAGGAATTGCGCGCGGCGGGGCGTGTGGGCTTTGCCCGCTATTTCTCGATCTTTGCCTCGGGCGTGGTCAACCTGACGACCAAGACCGACGATCTGGTCTATGGTTCCGACGGTTTCCAGATGCTGCGCCACCGCGTGGGCGTCAACTACAGCGACGATTGCTTCGAAGTGTCGGTCACCTGGCGGCGCGACTATGTCACGACTGGTGACGCGACGGCGGGCAACTCTTTCCTGTTCAACATCTCGCTGCGCGGACTGGGAACGCGCTGAGCGCAGCGCCGCTCGATCGGGTGCTGCCGGTCAGAATGAGCCGGTTAGAATGGGCCGGTCAGAACGGGATGTCGTCGTCGAGATCGTCGGCAAAGCCGCCGCCGCCCTGGTTCCAGCCGCCCGACGACTGGCCGCCACCGCTGTCGCCGCCGCCGCCACTGCCGCCCCCACTGCCACTGCCACTGCCACCGCGCGCGCCGCCTTCATTCCAGCCGCCGCCACCCGAACGCTGCCCGCCGCCGCCCTGCGGCCCGTCGAGCATGGTGAGATTGCCGCTCATCCCGGCCACCACGATTTCGGTGGTATAGCGGTCGTTACCGCTTTGATCCTGCCACTTGCGGGTGCGCAGCTGCCCTTCGATATAGACCTTGCTGCCCTTGCGCAGGTAACGCTCGGCAACGCCGACGAGCCCTTCGGAACTGATGGCGACATTGTGCCACTCAGTGCGTTCCTTGCGCTCGCCGGTGTTGCGGTCTTTCCAGTTCTCCGAAGTGGCGATGCGCAAGTTGCAGATCTTGCCGCCGTTCTGGAACGACTTCACTTCCGGATCGGCCCCGAGGTTGCCCACCAGAATGACCTTGTTGACGCTGCCTGCCATCGAATCGTGCCTCTTGCCTTACGGACGCGCTTGGTAGCGCATCGCCGATGCATCGGACCAGTCCACTATCACCATCAAAATGGCGTTCACCCCAGGCCGAACGCCAGGGCCGTCCAATAGGTGATTCCGGCAAAGACGTAGGCGAGGCCGAACAGGTAGACGAGCATGAAGCCCGGCCATTTCCACCCGTTGGTTTCGCGGCGGGTGACAGCGATGGTCGACATGCATTGCGGCGCGAACACGAACCAGGCGAGAAACGCGAGCGCGGTGGCCAGGCTCCAGTGATGCTTGAGCTGATCGCCCAATGCGCGGCCCTGCGCGGTTTCGTCGGCGGCATCGACCGCATAGCTGGTGGCGAGCGACGATACCGCCACTTCGCGCGCCGCCATCGAGGGGATCAGGGCCAGGGCAATATCGCGGTTGAAGCCGATCGGCTGCACCACCACGGCAAGACCATTGGCGATCCGCCCGGCGATCGAAGCATCGACCTGGCTCCTGCCCGGTTCCGCGCGGGGAAAATTGAGCAGCAGCCAAAGCACCAAGGTGACCGTAAAGATCATCGTGCCCGCCCGGCGCAGGAACACCCAGGCCCGTTGCCACAGGCCGAGCGCCAGATCCTTTGCGGTGGGCAACTGATACTTGGGCAATTCCATGATGAAGCCCGACGCCGCCCCTTTGGTCACCGTGCGACGCAGCACCAGCGCCACCGCCATCGCGCCGACAATGCCGGCGACATAGAGCCCGAACAGCACGAGACCCTGCAGCCCGACCCCGGGCAGGACGCGGGTATCGGGAATGAACGCCGCGATGATCACTGCATAGACCGGCAGACGCGCCGAGCAGGTCATCAGCGGGGCGATCAGGATCGTGGTCAGCCGATCCCTGGGATCGGCGATGCTGCGCGTGGCCATGATGCCGGGAATGGCGCAGGCAAAGCTGGACAAGAGCGGAATGAAACTGCGCCCGGAAAGACCGACGCCGGCCATCAACCGGTCCATCAGGAACGCCGCGCGGGCCATGTAGCCGGTAGCTTCCATCACCAGGATGAAAAAGAACAGGATAAGGATCTGCGGCAGGAACACGACCACAGCCCCCACACCGCCGATCACGCCGTCGGTCAGCAGATCGCGCAGCAGCGAGGCGGGCAAGTGCGCCCGCGCCAGATCCTGCAAGGCGCCGGCGCCGCCATCGAGCAGGTCCTGAAACGGCTTGGCCCACGAAAAGACCGCCTGGAACACCACGAACAGCAAAGCGAACAGGAATGGCGGCCCGGCCCAGGGATGCAGCAGCACCTTGTCGATCCGCGCATGGATACGATGACGCGCGCTTTCCGAAAGCGTGGCCCCCTGCGCCATCTGGCGAGCGAGCAGCCGCCGTTCGGGCAGCGTGACGTGCGGGCGGGGCGGGGGCACAGTTTGGCTGGCGGCATGATCGCGCGCGGCAGCGATCGCGGCGGCAAGGTCGCCCAGCCCCTTGCGCCGCACGGCCACCGTTTCGATCACCGGCACGCCCAGTTCCGCGGCCAGCGCCGCCGCATCGATCACCAGTCCGTCGCGCCCGGCCAGATCGACCATGTTGAGCGCCACAACGGTGGGCCGGCCCAGTTCCAGCACTTCCTGAGCAAAAACCAGGTGTTGTTCCAGGTTGGACGCATCGAGCACGATCACCAGCACATCGGGGCGGACCTGCCCCGCCTGTTCGCCCATGATGACTTTGCGCGTCACTTCCTCGTCCGGGCTGGTCGCGGCAAAGCCATAGGACCCGGGCAGATCCACCAGTTCCACCGGTTTCCCGCTCGGCAGCAGGAGGCGGCCGGCCTTGCGTTCCACCGTCACGCCGGGATAGTTGGCGATCTTCTGCCGCGCACCGGTCAACGCGTTGAACAGCGCAGACTTTCCAGCATTCGGGTTGCCGACGAGCGCGGCCACGAACGGCCCCCGGCTCATGCGGCGAATTCTTCCACCTGCATCGCGCGGGCATGCATGCGGCGCAGGGCCACGGTCATCCGCCCGATTTCGATCGCCAGCGGATCGCGGCCCAGGAATACGCCGCGATAGGCAAGACGGACCTGCGCGCCTTCGTCGAAACCCAGCGCGCGCAGGCGTTGCGCCTCTTCGGGCACGAGCATGGCCCAATCGACCGAAGCGATTCGGGCGTCGCGGCCCAGCGGGAGTTCATCGAGCGTCACCAATGACCCGCTGCCATAGCGCAAGCGCTTATGCAAGTCGTTCGCAAGTAGATCAGGAGATCGAGGGGAATCGCCTAGCGCGCGGGATAGCGCAGCCGGCCCAGAAGCCGCACCGGGCTGAAACGCTCGCCCTTCTGCCTGAACAGCCCGGCTTTCAGCTTTTCAAAGCGCATCACGCCTTCGATCCGCCGATCCAGGAACGCGCGGGTATCGGCATGATCGTCGCTGCGATCCTCGGCAAAGACGGCCAGCGTGGCGGCATAGAGCGCTGCCAGCGTGGCACGCTTGCTGTAGTGGTTGAGGTCGGTGGCAGTATCGCCCGCCAGGCGCCACATCGCATCGGCGCTTTGCCACCCCAACCTGAGCGCCTGCGCCGTATGACGCGGCCAGGCCATTTCGATCAGCGCCCGGCGCAACGCCTCTTCTATACCCACCAGGGCATCGAGGCGAAACTGCACCAGGCGGCGGATACGCTCGCGAATCGGCAAGCCGGCAAGCTCGGCGGCCGGAAGGGCGCGGGCCATGTCGGCATCGATCCGCGCAATCCAGGCGGCGATCATGGTCATCGCCGCGCCGCTTTCGCCCACGCCATAGGCAAGGCGCGCCACCGCCAGATCGAACCCGACGGCCTGCGCCGCGCTATCCACCGCAGCCGAGGTCCAGCCATCGAACATCGCCGCTTCGGCCACCAGCGGCGCCAGTTCGATGCGCAGTTGATCAAGATCGAGCGTTTCGAGCGTTGCCAGATCGGGCATGGCGATCATGGGTAGTCTCCTGCATCAGCAATCAGAACGTGGGGCCATAGATTTTCGCTGCCTTGCCGCTCTGGCGCTTCTTGGCGGCAGCTTCCAGTTCGTCGGCAATCGACTGGGAATGATCGAGCGCGGCGTAATCGCGCGCGGAACGACCGGAATTGTCGGGCCGATCGGGATTGGCGCCGGCATTGAGCAGCGCGCGCACCAGCGCCAGGTTGCGGCCATGGACCGCAGAGATCAGTGGCGTTTCGCCCGTGTCGCTGGGCTCATCCACCCGCGCGCCCACCGACAGGAGGAAATCGACGCCTTCCAGATAACCGAGGTTGGTGGCTATGACGAGGGGCGTGATCCCCTTGCTGTCGCGCACATTGACGTTGGCCCCCTTGCCCACCAGGAATTTCATCCAGACCGCATCACGCCGCTGCGTCACGATGTGCAGCGCGGTTTCGCCGGTTGAAACGTCCTTGGTGTTGACGATCTGGCTGGCCGGATTCTGCAGCGCCTCGTTCACCTTGTCGCCCTCTTTCTTGCGGACGGCGTCAAGGAATTTGTAGCTTTCCGAAAATTGGGCAAGCGCCGGCGAGGATGGCATGAGCGCGAGGGAGAGGGCCGCGATACATGCCGCAATGGCCGGGGCAAAGGCTGGGCGGCGTGGATTGGGCCACTTGAATGTCACGGGTGCATTCCTCCTCTGGCATGAACGCCATGCAGGGCACGTTGCAGCTAGGCCCTTGCAAGCGCGCTGTTAGCAGAGCATGAACCGCCACGCCATGGATCACCTTTCGTTCTTGCCGAATATTGCCCGCAGGTACCTGGCGGCGCCGGGGTTCGCCTTGTGCCTGTCGGTGGGGTGCCTGTCGCTGGGATGCCTTTCGCTTGGCGCTTGCCGTGCCGATGCCCCCGCTGCCGATGCGCCCGCTTCCGATGCGCCGCTCGCCGGGGCGCAACTGGGCGGTGACTTCACGCTGGTCGATACCGCCGGGAAGACAGTGCGCGCAGCCGACTTTGCCGGAAAGTATACCGTGTTCTATTTCGGCTATACCTATTGCCCGGACGTGTGCCCGCTCGACACGGCCAATCTGATGCAGGGCTATCACGCTTTCGCCAAGGCGCACCCGCAGCCGGCAGCGCGGCTGGTGCCGATTTTCATTTCGGTCGATCCGGCGCGGGATACGCCCCAGGTGCTGGCGCAGTTCACCGGCAATTTCGGCAAGGAGCTGGTAGGGCTGACCGGAACGCCACAGCAGATTGCCGCCGTGGCCAAGGAATTTGCGGTCTATTACCAGAGGCGCGCCGCGCCCCCCGGATCGCCGCCCGAGGCCTATCTGATGGATCACAGCCGCGCCGCCTATTTGATGGGGCCGGACGGCAAGCCGATCGCGCTGCTGCCCGTCGAACAGAACGGCCAGGCCGTGGCAGGCGAACTGGCGCGCTGGGTGCGTTGAGCGTGACCGCGCCCCCACCCCAAGGTTTCGCCCACCGTTTCTGGGACAAGCCCATCGAGACGCTTTCGCGCGACGAATGGGAAGCCCTGTGCGACGGCTGCGGCAAGTGCTGCCTGCACAAGCTGGAAGATGAAGACACCGGCGCAGTCTATCATACCAACGTCGCTTGCCGGCTGCTCGACATCAAGACCGCACGCTGTGCCGATTATCGCCATCGCCGCGCGATGGTGCCCGATTGCCTGCGCCTCACGCCCCGCCTGGTGGCGCAAGTGGCGTGGCTGCCAACCACGTGCGCCTATCGCCTGCGCGCAGCGGGAGAGCCCCTGCCCGATTGGCATTATCTGGAATGCGGCGATCGCGCGGCGGTGCATCGTGCAGGGCTGTCGGTGGTGGGCAAGGCCATCAGCGAAGTGGTGGCAGGGCCGCTGGAAAACCACATCGTCAGCGATCTGGAATGGGACATCGGCCCGGGCGCGGATGTGGTGGGCCGGGATGACGGCGAAGCGGCGCGCCCCGGCCGTCGCGAGCCGGCGGGCTTCCGCCTGCCGTGATCGGCCCGCTGCGCCGCGCTGCCGCACCCGTGGCGGACGCCCCGCCAACGGTAACGATCGCCGGCCGCCATCTCGCCGTTGAAGTGCGCCGCCTGTCGCAAGCGCGGCGAATGACCTTGCGCCTGGCCCCGGACGGCAGCGCCGCGCGCGTTTCCATCCCCACCTGGGCGCGCACGGCCGATGCGCTGGCCTTTGTGCGCGAACGCCACGATTGGCTGGCCGCCCAGCTGGAGCGTGTCCCCCCGCCGACAGAGCTGTCACCCGGAAGCGCCCTGCCGTTTCGCGGCGACCGGCTGGTGATCGCCTGGGACCTGTGCCACCCCCGTCGTCCGGTCGCGGACGACGGCCAACTGGTGGTGGGCGGCCCGCGCGCGCAATTGCCCGGACGCGTGCAGCGCTGGCTGGCGGGCGAAGCGCTGCGGCTGTGCACGCTCGACCTTGCACACTATTGCGCGCGGGCAGAGGTGGCGGTCCCGCCGCTCGCCCTGTCCAGCGCCAGACGCCGCTGGGGCAGTTGCGGTGTCGATGGCGCGATCCGCATCAACTGGCGGCTGATCATGGCGCCTGATGCGGTGCGCCGCGCGGTGGTGGCGCACGAAGTGGCTCACCTTGTCCATTTCAACCACAGCCCGGCGTTCCATGCCCTGCTCGGCCAGCTGTTCGAAGGCAGCGTCGCGGCCACCAACCGCTGGCTCAAGACCGAAGGACGCGGGCTTTACCGGCTGTTCGGCTAGAGCACGCAATGCTCCTCTCCGGCCTGCGGTGAAAAGCGCCGCCGACAAAGATCGCGACTCATTTGCCATCGGCTGCGCCCGTCCCTATCTCAGGCGCGATGAAAGGCTTCTTCCGCAATGTCTCGCCGCGCCGCGCGGCGCTCGATCTCTGGCAGGTGCTCGGCGCGCCGAATGAATTTCGCGGGCGGGCGCTGATCATGGCCGGCCTGGTGACAACCGGCATTTTCTACCTGATGGCCCAACAGGAAGGGCGCGGCCTGCCCAAACCGCCGACGATCATCTATTTCGAATCATGGAAGGCCGACCGCAGCGACAAGGAAATCATCGCCGGCAATATCGCCGCCCAGAACAAAGCCGATGCCGAGGCCGCCGCCGAGGAAGCGCGCCAGGAAGACATCCGCAGGATGTACAAGGCGGTGGGCGCGGCCACCGGCATGGATACGCAGACGATGTACGATCAGGGCACGATCGAACGGATCGCCGCCAAGAAGGCCGAGGCGGAACGGAACGCGGCGCTCTATCGCCAGATCACCGGCAAGCCGGCGCCAACCGCGCCGTCGATCACAGCCGATGATGCCAAACCCTGAGGAAGACCGGCGCTGGCTGGCCGCAGCCGCCGCGCTTTCTCTGCGTGCCCGACCGCTGAGTTCCCCCAACCCCGCCGTGGGCTGCGTGATCGTGCGCGAAGGCCGCGTGATTGCGCGGGGATGGACACAGCCCGGCGGCCGCCCCCATGCCGAGGCGATGGCGCTGGCGGCCGCGAGCAGCGGGATCGGCAGCGGGATCGGTGGCGCCACCGTCTATACCAGCCTCGAGCCTTGCGCCCATGCCTCGGCGCGCGGCCCCTGCTGCGCGGACCTTCTCGCCCAGGCACAGCCGGCGCGCGTGGTGGCCGGCTGCATCGATCCCGACCCGCGCACCGCGGGTGCCGGCCTAGCCCGGCTGCGCGCCGCCGGCATTGCCGCCGATTGCATCCCCTCCCCGCCCTGCGAACGGGCATCGGCCGGGTTTCGTCTGCGCGCCACGGCGGGCCGCCCGCACGTCACGCTCAAACTGGCATTGAGCCTCGATGGCGCGATTGCGCTGCCCAACGGGCAAAGCCGCTGGATCACCGGGCCGCAGGCGCGCGCGCATTGCCACGCCGAACGGGCGCGGGCGGATGCCATTCTGGTGGGCGGCGGCACCTTGCGCGCCGATGCGCCCCGGCTCGACGTGCGCCTTCCCGGGCTGGAAACACGCAGCCCCGCGCGCTGGGTGCTGACGCGCGGCACCGCGCCCGCTGGCTGGCGCGCAATATCCGACATTGTGGCGCCGCATGCCTTCGGCCCGACGCAGTGGCTGTTCGTCGAAGGGGGCGCGGGCGCGGCCGCAACGTTCCTCAAAGCCGATCTGGTCGATCGCCTGCTGCTGTACCGCGCGCCGATCGTGTTGGGGCCGGGGCTGAACGGCGTCGGTCCGCTGGGGCTGGACAACCTTGAGGCCGCACATGGCCGTTGGGATCTCGAACGCGCATGCCGGCTTGGCAGCGATATGCTCACCGTCTACCACCGCCGCCGTTGAAGCGGCGCACGAAGCCGACGCAAAGGGAAAGAACGCGCGATGTTTACCGGGATCGTCACGGAAGTGGGCAATGTGATCGCCATTGTCGACAAAGGCGACAAGCGCGTGACCATCTCCTGCGCGATGGACCCGGCGCGGATCGCCATCGGCGCGTCCATAGCCTGTTCGGGCGTGTGCCTCACCGTGGTGGAAAAAGGCGGCGTCGCGGGCGAAGCCTGGTTCGCTGTGGACGTTTCGGCCGAAACGATCGCGCGCACGGCGCCGGCGCAATGGCAGACGGGCGCTCCGGTAAATCTGGAGCCGGCCATGCGCCTGGGCGATGAACTGGGCGGCCACATCGTGACCGGCCATGTCGATGCCCTTGGCGAAGTGGTCGGCCTGTGCCCCGAAGGCGGCAGCCTGCGCGTGGGCGTGGCCGCGCCCGCGGCGCTGGCGCCCTATATTGCCGCCAAGGGATCGATCACGGTCGACGGCGTGTCGCTGACGGTCAACGACGTGGCCGACCAGGCCGACGGATCGTGCCATTTCGCGCTCAACATCATCCCCCATACGGCTCAGGTCACCACGCTCGGCACGCTGGCCGTCGGGCGCAAAGTCAATCTCGAGATCGATGTGATCGCCCGGTATCTGCACCGCATGCAGAGCCTGGCGCGCCAGGCCTGAACGTTTTCGGCCAGATCCTGGTCAGACGAAATCCATTTCCCGCATCAGCCGCGCGACCAGTTGGGCGGCAGGCAGGCTACGTGCCAGCCGCGCCCCGGTTCCGGCCCATTGTGCGCCAAAGCCATCTTCGCCCCGGGCCATGGCCGCGGCATCCAACGCCTTGCCCGCGGCATAGGCGCGCGGATAATCGGGAACCGGCGGCAGACCTGCAAGGGCGGTGAAACGGTTGGCAAGGCACCGCGCCGGGCGCCCGGATATGGCGCTGGTCATCACCGTTCCTTCAGCCTGCACCAGCGCGGCGCGATAGCCTGGCCGGGCGGCGCTTTCCGGGCAAGCGATGAACGCGGTTCCCAATTGTGCGGCCACGGCCCCGGCGTTCAGCGCGGCAGCGACGCCCGCGCCGTCCATGATGCCGCCCGCGGCCACCACCGGCAGCGGCGTTTCGTTGACAAGCTGACGCACCAGTTCCAGCGTCGGTGTGCACGGATCGGGCGCCTGAGGATCGAACTGGCCGCGATGGCCGCCCGCTTCCCAGCCCTGGGCCACGATCAGGTCCAGCCCCGCCGCAGCGATCGCCCGGGCTTCGTGCGGATTGGTGGCGGTGGCGGCCAGAACGCAACCGGCGCGGCGCAAGGCGGCCACAACGCCCGCCCCGGGCAACCCGAAATGAAAACTGACCATCGGCGGCGCCAGTTCCACCAAGGCAGCCTGCATGGCCCGGTCCTCGGCAAAAGTGCGATAGATCGTTGTCAGCATGGCAGGCGGATCTGCGCCAAATGCTGCGAATTGCGGCGCGAGGGCTGCACACCACGCCGCCTCCCGCGCCGGATCGATGCGCGGCGGGGCATGAACGAAGACGTTTACATTGAAGGCCACCGGCGTTGCCGCCCGCACCGCCGCGATCATCTCGCGCGCGCCGACAGCGTCGGTCGCACCCACCGCGATCGAACCCAGAGCCCCGGCGCTCGATACCGCCGCGGCCAGCGCCGGGGTGGAAACCCCGGCCATCGGTGCCTGGATCAAGGGATAACGCAGCCCGAGATGCTGAAGGCGATCGTGCAGCATCCCGGGTCTGCATGGCCGGCCGTCAGCCCGCGACGGTATCGCGCAGGGCTTCGATGAAGCGTTCGATGTTACCGCTGGTGAGCCCGGCAATGTTGATCCGGCCCGATCCTGCCATGTAGACGCCGTGGCCCTCACGCAAGGCAAGGATCTGCTCGCCCGACAGCGGCAACATCGAAAACAGCCCCTTCTGCATGCCAAGTGGGGCCATGGCGATAGGCCCGATCTGCTGCGCGGCCGCCAGGCGATCGCGCACCCGGCGCATGCGCGCGCGCATTTCGTCAAGCTCTGCCAGCCACTGGGCCGTCAATTCCGCATCGGCCAGCACGAGGCGGACCGCCGCCGCGCCGTGATCGGGCGGCATCGACCAGGATGCGCGGGCAAGGGCAGAACCGTTCGCCATTGCGCGGGTCAGCGCCTCTCTGTCAGGGGTTACGGCATAGAACGCACCGACACGGTCGCGATAGAGGCCGAAGTTCTTGTCGCACGAATAGGCGACCAGCGCTTCGGGCACGGTGGCCAGCACCTTGCGCAGGCCATAGGCGTCGGCCTCCATGCCGTCGCCCAGCCCCTGATAGGCCAGATCGATCAGCGGCAGCGCGCCGCTTGCCGCCAGCAGGGGCGCGATCTCGTCCCACTGGGCGGGGGTGTAATCGACGCCGGTGGGATTGTGACAGCAACCGTGCAGCAGCACCAGATCGCCCGGCCCGGCTTCTTCCAGCGCCGCCCTGAGCGCGGCAAGATCGGCCGTCCCGTCGGCGGCAGTGTGCTTGAACGTCTTGAGTTCAAGGCCCGTGGCCGCAACGATCTGGGCATGGTTGGGCCACGAAGGCGTGCCCATCCACACGCGCTTCACCCCGGCGCGCGCGGCTACCTCGATCGCCAGGCGCACGGCGCCGGTACCCCCCGGCGCCTGCATGCCTTCCACTTTGGCCGTATCGAAATCGGGCCCGAAAACATAAGGGATCAGCGCGTTGACATAGCCCATGTCCCCTTCGGGACCGAGGTAGGACTTGGAGCTTTGGCCCGCAAGAAGCCTCGCTTCGGCCGCCTTGATCGCCTTGAAAACCGGCGTCGCACCCTCCGCCGTGCGATAGACGCCCACGCCAAGATCGATCTTGGTGTCGCGCGGATCGGCATTGTGCAGCTTGATCAGCGCCAGCAAGGCATCGGCCGGTTGCGGAGCCAGGTTTTCGAGCATCGGGTTCTTCTTTCAAGGCTGACTGCAGAGAACGCCGCCCCCATGCCGGGGCCGGCGCCCGGGCGCAAGAGGGTTTGCACCCGCCCAGCCTGAACAGGACCGCCCGATCAAAGCGCCGCGATCAGAACGGCATCCAGTTCTGCTTGCGGCTGAACTTCATGTAGCCGGCATTGACTCCAAGCCGCAGGCCCGCGCCCATGCGCACCGGAATCAGCACGACATCGCCTTTGCGCAGATAGCTGACGTTGAAACCACCCACCAGATAGGCCTGCCCCTCGCCCGCGCCGAAGCGGTGAAACATGTCGGCCGTATCGAACAGGTTATAGACCAGTACGAACGTGTTGGCGGCATTGGCCCCGGCATCGAAACCGACCGAGGGACCGGTCCAGTATACCGGGACGTCGCCCTCGATCTTATGATGCAGCGTGCCAGAGCCATAACGCAGGCCTACCACAAGCGCACCGCCTGCCTCGCGGCCGGTGATATAGCCGATCGGCTGGCCCTGCTTCTTCAGGATGTCGCGGATCATCATGGCCAGGCCCTTGGCGCCTTTGCCGAAAACGCCCTCGGCCGCGCCGATCAGATCGTCCTCGCGCCAGGCCTGCCCGGTGCCGGCGCCGGCGCCTTGTGCATCCGCGGCCGCAGCTCCATCCGGCGGCGCGGACGCGGTGGGAGCGGGCGCCGCATAGGGTGCACCCGCAGGTGGCGGCGCGGCGGGCGCCGGCTGCACCGGGGTTGCGGCCGGGGCGGCCGGCGTCATTCCCGGCTGCGGCGCGAGATCGCTGTCGATCGCCTGATTGGGATCGATCGTCTGCACTTGCGCCCGCGCCGTCGGCACGGCGACCAGCGCCAGCCCGGCAAGGCCGATGGCCAGGCGGTAACCGATGGCATGCTGCTTCATTGTCTTTCCCGTCCCTCTTTCGTCACCACCCGGACATGGCGCCATACGCACGGCGCGACAATCCGCTTGTTTCCTTCGGCTGGAGGTTTCCCCCAAGACAATGAACCAGCGATGAGCCGAATCGAAATTGCGCCCAACAGGGCGCGCCGCGCGCCGCCCGGCAAGCCACGAAAAATCGTGCAACACCGCTTGCCCAGCCCCCCAACCCCGGTTATAGGCCGCCCTCGCCGCTGCGATCCGGAGACGTGGGTGAGTGGCTGAAACCAACGGTTTGCTAAACCGTCGTACTGGTAAATCCGGTACCGAGGGTTCGAATCCCTCCGTCTCCGCCAACAGCCCCTTTCTGGCTGTTTCTTCCCGCTTCAAAATCACACAAAAACAGCGTCTTAGGGCGTCCCCTGTGTTTCCTGCTATTGCAGTCCGATCCGGTTCGTTGCAATCTCGTGTGGGTAAGGATGTGGGGAAGGAAAAATGGGCAATCTCACCGCCAACATTCTCCGGGGATCGCTTGAGCCGGGACGCCATCATGACGGCGATGGGCTGTTCCTGAACGTCACCCCGACCGGGGCCCGTTCATGGATCTGCCGAGTCCAGAAAAATGGCCGCCGCAGGGATATCGGACTCGGCAGCGCGAAGAAAGTGAGTCTCGCCCAGGCCCGGCAGCGGTCAGCCGAAGTCCGCTCGCAGGTGGAGGCAGGAATCGACCCCGTGCTTCAGCGGAAGAAGGCCGAAGGCATCCCGACCTTCCGGGAGGCTGCCGCCGCCGTCTATGCCGAGAACAAAAAGAGCTGGAAGAACAAGAAGCATCGCGGGCAGTGGCTGACCTCGCTTCAGACCTACGCTTTTCCGAAGATTGGCGACGTCGCTGTCAGCGACATCGAGAGTTCGCACGTCCGCGATGTGCTGATCGCAATATGGCTCGAAAAGAACGAGACCGCGCGCCGGGTGCGTCAGCGGATAGGGATGGTGATCGATTGGGCGATCGCGAAGAACTATCGCGCGCACCCCTTGCCGATGAATGCGATCAATAAGTCGCTTCCCAAAGTGCGCAATCGCCAGAATCACCTCGCGGCCTTGCACTATTCCAAGGTGGCAGCTTTCGTCGGGAAACTTCGCGAACGCGAGAGCATCGGGCGCCTCGCTTTCGAGTTCCTGATCCTCACAGCGGCCCGCTCCGGCGAGGTGCGCGGAGCGCTCTGGTCGGAGATCGATCTCACGGAGCGCACATGGACGATTCCTGCCGAGCGCATGAAAGCCGACGTGGAACACATCGTGCCCTTGTCCGACGCCGCGCTGGACGTGTTAAAGCGAGCGCGCGTTCACAAGGAAGATGGCAATGACCTTGTGTTTCCAGGCACCCGCCATGGCAAACCAATGTCTGACATGACCTTGACGAAGATCTGCCGCGACGCCGAGATCGACGCTGTCCCGCACGGTTTCCGCAGCAGCTTTCGTGACTGGGTATCGGAAGAGACCGATTTTGACCGCGACGTTGCCGAGATGGCTCTGGCGCACACAATAGCGAACCCAGTTGAAGCGGCTTATCGGCGCGGAAAACTCTTGCAAAAGCGGCGCAAGTTGATGAATCTTTGGGCTGATTATTGTGTTGTAACGAGGAGCTGAAGCCGGAGGCGCCCTTGGACCAGTCATCGATGGCCACATTCGATTTGCGGACGGGCGAGGAGCGGTTCCCCACACTGTGGGCCGCCCTGATTCAAGAGCACGGTGAAGATCCCCAAAAGACCCCCGAAGCGGTCCTTGGCATCGCATTTCTTGACCGGCTCGATCCTGAGCAAGGCGAGTGGACGTGGCTCTATGTGGGCAAATGGGCCAGTGCTGGTCTGTCGGTAGTAGGCGCCGCCCTCACGATTTTGACGATGATCGGAGACGGCAATCCCGTCTCGTGGCTGTGTCTGGCGGCCCTGAGTGGTGCGGCCGCGTGGGAATGTGACCGGCGGCTGCGCAAACCGAGCCACCGGGAGCTTCAGGCACGCTTGCAAACGTCCGAGCAGCATAAGTGGTTCGTCCGCCTCGAAACCTGCCGGGCAAAGTTCGAAGCGGGCAAAAGCAGCGCCATGCGCCAGCGTGGTGACGGCGCGTCCGTCATCGCGAAGGAAGAATTTGCAGGATTGAACGGCCTGCGATTGATCGTCCGCAGCGGGGCGATTGACGCCCGTGCGAAGGCGCAGGAATTGTTCGTCGAGGTGCCGAGGGCGGTCTTGAACGAGCGGGTGAAATCTCGAGACACCGCCCCAGCGCCGATGCCACAGCCTCACGCTGACGAGCATGACTTGGGCCTCGGCATTGTCCATGTTTCACCGGTTCGCGAAACTGATCACCCCTTTACCGGCATCGCGGAAGGCGCATTCACCAGAGCTCTGAATACGTACGTCGAGGCCGCGCCAAAATCACTGAGCGAGAAGGACCAGTTCCGCTATGTGAACATGGAAACCTGGAAAATCCTTCAGAGGGATCCTTGCCTCCAGACCGGTCAGATCGCCGCCAGGGTCAGGGAAGGTGCCGAGAAGCGCGGTCGTCACATAGACTACACCGACGACGTGCTCGGGAAAATCGTCGGCAGGTCAGCCAGTGGCACCTATGGAGCGTTCAAAGCCTTCCTGATCAAGCAGGGTCTGGTCCGCTAGGTCACATGCTCCGCACGATCCTCGGATCATAGATCCACTTGCGCACCTTGCGGGCGTTGATTGCCGCGATGTCGGGATGGCGCGGGTTGATCAGCACATTGCTCTCCTCGGGCACGATCACCGAGGGGACGCGCAGCAGCAGACTGGTCGCAGCTCTGGCCCAGCGGGTGCCATAGTCAGATGATGTGCGGCTCGCCGGTTCGGCGTCCCACCCCACCGGCGCGGTCGTGTGGTCGATCTCTTCCGCCGCATTCCAGACATCATCCGGGATGACGATCTCGACGAGATAGCGGTTGAGCGGCAGGCCGCCCGAGTTGAGGTGCACGATGGTCTCAAGCGCGGCGAGCGCGCGGTTTGTCGAGGTGTAGACCAGCGGCGCGCCCTTGTCGTTCCAGCGCCCGCCGGTGATTTCCGCTCCCTTGCCGCTGAGATCGTCCGCTTCGTAGTCCTTTGTGTCAGTCGCGATCCGCCAGACCGATACGCTCACGCATAGGCTCCGCTCTGGATGCGGGCGAGCGCCTCGGCGACCATGGCCTGACCCTCCATAGTATCGAGCAGAGCCATCGGCGGGGTCCCGCCAAGCGCGGGCAACGGCTCACGCAGCCAGCGCGACAGCCATTCGGGCGCATCAAAGCCCTTGGGATCGCCAGACTCCGCCACGATCGCCTCGACCTGCCCGATCAGCCGCGCAACGCCGAGCAGGCGCTCACTTTCATCACTGGCGAGCTGCTCGCTCTGGGTGATCTTGCGATTGACCGTCGCGGTCTTCAGCCCGAGCGCCTGATAGAACACCTTCTGCTCGACCCCGAGCGCCTGCACCAGCCGCTTGGCCTCGATGGCGGGAACGCCTTGCCGGATCATCGCAATCCGCGCCTGCGGTGACGCGGCGAAGAGCTCGCGATAGCCGCCGCCTGCCTTGGGCTTTGCAAGTATGCTGCCGCGCGAGGTTCCAGCCTTGGGACGCGCTGTTCTGACGTTGTCGCTATAGGTCGCAGAGGTGGCCATGGTTGCTCCTTTGAGCATTCAGATAGCGCATTTGAGCGCAGAATTCAATGTGCGGACATCACCTAAATGCTGCCCCATGAGCCCCGTCTGAATTCCCAGAAATTCTGAGGAATCCCCAGAAACGGCTTCGTCCGCTCCCCGCCCTGTGAAAGCCTCTGCACGCATTGCGACGTGGAGGAACGGCGATGGAACGCGAGGAAACAAGCACTCTGATGACCACGGACGATCTCGTCCGGCACCTGCGCATGAGCAGGGTCACGATCTGGCGCAAGCGGGCGGCGGGGGGCTTCCCCAAACCTTGTGCACTTGGCGGGCAGTTGCGCTGGAAGCGGCGCGACATTGACGACTGGGTAGCAAAGCTCCCGACGCGTGACCCTGTCGCGCCACCGCCGCCGCCAAGCCCGCGCGATTTCGGGAGGCTCCTGTGATGACGGAGCCAGTTGCCCGGTTGCCGCTTTTCAGCGTCCCGACGCATTCGATCATATTGATCGGAAACGTCGCTTCGCTGACGGTAGTCTGTGATCGACAGATCGCCTGCCCGGCTGACTGCCGTGGTGGAATCTTGCGGATCGGTGATGTCTCCGTCGCGCTCAGCTGCACCCATGCGCAGAACCTGGCGGAAAGGATCCGTGAGGCCATCGATGCGGCCATTCTGGGGACGCTCCCCCTGCCCGTAAAGCCGACAATTCAATGAGTGGGCCAATGAGCGGGCCTCGCAACAAAGGGGGCTGGCCTGGTGGCAGCGTGTTGCGGCGTAATAGCCGCCGCGACCCCCACGGGAAATCCAGACGTTCCCAAGACCTCCAAAGACCAACTTCACATGGCTTGAGTGAGCAAAGTGAATTGCACGCACCACGCTACTGCCTAGCTGCTCCAAGGGAAGCAGAAAGTCCTGGAATTCTGCGGTTCTACGGCCTAGGTAGAACTCTAGGTTGCCCGCAAAAGCTCTGCGGTTTGCGGCTGCGGCGTAGAGCTTGTGCCTACTTCCCTCGTAGAAGCCGGGATTTCCGCCATCTCTCGCCTATTTCAGTGATCTGGGAGCGCGTGCGGTGGCACAGGTAAATGTCGCCTACGAGGACCGGTTGCTCGCCCACCTCGACGCGGTCGCGGAAGGTCGCGGCCTGTCTCGTCCCGACCTGCTGCGCGCCATTGCGGAGGAGGCGGTGCGCGCCGGCGAACAGGGCAGAGCGATGTTCGAGCCGCCGAAACTGCCGATCGACCCCGGCACGGCCGTAACCCTGGCCTTGAAAGTCGAGCAAGTCAGCATCGACCTCGATCGCATCCTGCGCGCGGCGGAGCGACGTGAGAAGAGACTGGTGGAAGCATTCCATGCGACCGACGAAGCTAACCGGGAGGCCATGAACAGGCTCGGCGAAATGCTGGCAGCCCGGTTCGCGCAAGGCGCAACGCCCTTTTCAGAATTGTTGGATGGGCATCTGGAAGCGGTCGAAGACCTGTACAAACAGGTCATGTCGGCGGCAATCTCGCCGGATTGGATCGCCGGGTTCAACGCAAAGCTCGACGTCATCGAAGCCGCTGCGAAGGCGCCGCGCACCGTCAACAGATATGAGATTGCACCAGATTGGCGCATGCCTGCCTGGCAACTCTGCGTCGGCGCCATCACTGCGCTTTTCGCGGCAGCCGTTGTCATCACAACGCTCGCGCGTCTCACCCCAGATGCCTGGATCGCCAATCCGATGGCGCGCGCGATGTACGGCAGCGCTGATCAGGCCATGTGCGAACTCTGGAAGGCCAAGCATGGTGCCAAAGCCTGCCCTGTACTCGTGCCTATGGTGGACAAGCCGAAGCCATGATGTCGCTCGGACCCGTCGCATCTGCCGGTGCCGCCGAGTACTACGCCTCGGACAATTATTATTCGCTGGAGAATGGCACCGATCAGAGCCTTTGGCAGGGACGCGGCGCGCAGGCGCTGGGCCTTGAGGGCAAGGTTGAAACCGCCACCTTCGAGCGCATTCTGGAAGGCAAATTGCCTGACGGCAGTGAAATCAATGCCAGTCGCGGCGAGCACCGCGCCGGCCTCGATCTGACCTTCAGCGCGCCAAAATCGGTCAGCCTCGTCGCGCTCGTCGGCAAGGATCACCGGGTGGTGGAAGCGTTTCGGGCTTCCGTAGCCCAGACGCTCGTGTGGGCGGAAAAGAACCTCGCGCAGGCCCGCGTCTGGCGGGACGGTCGGCAGGTGACCGAAAACACCGGCAACCTTCTCGTCGCCACCTTCACCCATGATGTCAGCCGCCAACTGGACCCGCAACTGCACGTCCACGCGGTGGTGGCCGGTGCAACGCTGGCCAGCGACGGCAAATGGCATGCGCTCAAGAATGACGAGATCTACCAGCATCAGCGCACCCTCGGTGCCGTGCACAACGCCTATCTGCGCGAGGGCTTGGAGAAACTCGGCTACGAACTCGTGCCGGGCAACAATCCCGTGCTGGGAGAGTTCGAGATCGCAGGCATCTCGCGCGCCCAGATCGAGGCCTTCTCGGAACGCCGCGCGCAGATCCTCGCCGCGCTGGACAAGGATGGTCGCTCCTCCCCGCGAGAACGGGAAATCGCCGCCCTGGCGACGCGGCGGGACAAGGAACCCGCGATGGATCGTGACGAGCGCGGAAAGGTATGGGCTGAGAAGGCGGCGCAGGTGGGGCTCAATCTGCAGCCGATCATTGCGGCGGCGATTGAGCTGTCGGCGCGCGGAGAAACATTCTGGTCGCGGATGGTTGAGGGGGTTCGCGGCATCCATGCAAAAGGGCTGGAGGTGGCCGCGGCAATGGGCCTGACCCCGCGCTCTGGGGATGCGCTGGTGCCGGAGCGCAAGGGGGCCCTCGTTCCGCAGGCCTTCGCGGCGGCGCAAGCCGTGGCCTCTGCCATACGCGATCTCGGCGAGAACGAAGCCGGGTTCAGCCGCCTCGATCTTGTGCGTGCGGCTCTCGAACGTCGCGGCCCGATCAATGCCGATCTCGTGGAGGCGCGCATCGCGCAATTGCAGGACAAAGGCCTGCTGCTCGGCAATGAGCGGATGGTAACGCCTGCCAGCATGCTGGCGCTGGAGCAACGCGCCGCGCATGAGATCGCCGCAGGGCATGGAGCGGTTGGAGCACTCGCCGACCGGCCGGCAGCCGCGTTGCGCGCTCAGCAAGCGGCGGCGAACCTCGGCATGCGGCCGCTCAACACGGGGCAGCTACGCGCCGCTGTTGACGTTCTTGCGACCAATGACCGAGTCCATCTGGTGCAAGGCGGGGCTGGCACAGGCAAATCGGCGGCGCTGGTGCCGGTCGCGGCGCTCCTGCGCGAAGAGGGCACACAGGTGCATGCGCTGGCGATTGCCACCCGCACGGCGCGTGATTTCGGCGAAAAGCTTGGCGTCGAAGGCAAATCGGTCGCCGCATTCCTCGCACGGCACCGTCCGGTGCTGGATGGCACCGCCAGTCCGGAGCAAGCCGCGAACACGGCAAGGGAGCTGCGCGGCGCTTGGATCATGGTCGACGAAACCTCACTGGTCGGCACCGAGCAATTCGAAAAGCTGGTCCGCCTCGCCAATCTCGCGGGAGCCGAGCGGCTAGTGATGATCGGTGACACAAAGCAATTGCAAGCGATTGCGGCCGGCAAGCCCTTCGAGCAAGCGCAGGAGCGCGGCACTCCGACCTCGCCCGTTACCGAAAACCTTCGCGCTGCCTCGCCTCAGATGAAGGAAGTTGCTGCGGCACTTGAGCGCGAGGATCTGCCAGGCGCCTTCGCCGCCCTCAAGGATCGCACGCTCGAACTACCGCGCCTTGAAGGTGTTGAAACCGCTGCAGCGATTTGGGTCAGCCGGTCACCGGAGGAGCGCGAGCAGACGCTGCTTCTCACCTTGAGCCGTGCCATGCGCAGTGCGCTCAACACCGCGGTGCAGGAACAACGCGCCGACAAGGGCGAGCTCGGCAAGCAGGCTCATGTGCAGACTGTCCTCGATCGGGTGACGATCACCAGGGAAGGCGCCCGCCAGATACGGGCCTACCGTGAGGGACACATCGTCAACTTCAACAGCAACCTGCGCGCCCAGAACATTGCACGAGGCGAGCGCGGCCGCGTGCTCGGCCATGATGGCGATCGGGTCAGGCTCGAGATGCAGGATGGCCGGGTGCAGACTTTCACCCCGGGGCGTCTACCCCATAACCTGCCGCACGATGCCGTGTCGGTCTTTGCCGAAAAGCGCATTGCACTGCACGCGGGCGATCCGATCCGCTGGACTACCAATGATCATGCGCGCGGCCTCGCCAATAGTGACGTGGCCAAGGTCGACAGCGTCGGCCAACACGGCATTACCGTATCCACCAAGGGTGGTGAGGCGATCGACCTCAAGCACGGCGACCCGATGCTGGAACGGCTCGACCTCGCCTACACGGTCAACGCCCACATTGCGCAGGGCATGACCGCGAAGGATGGCATCATGGTGCTGAGCGAGAGCGAGCGGCTGCTGAACAGCACGCGCTCATTCCTCGTCGCCGCGACGAGATTCACGGGCGACGCCATCCTGATCGTCGACGACGCGCACAAGATCGAGCGCGATGTGGCGCGCAACCCCGGCGACAAGACCAGCGCCATCGAAATTGCGCGCGGGCAAGCGGTTGCGAACGAACCGGATAAGCGCGATCCCGTTATGACGGACGAGCTACGGCGACTTGGTGCGGCGCTCGGGCCCGAGTTTGTATGGGCGGTCCTGACCAACAAGGAGCGCGAACTCACGCTGGAAAAAGGTCTGGACCGCAGCGAACCCGGACGCGGATCGGGTGGGCGTGAGCTGGACCGCGAGCGCGATATGGAGCGGGGGCGGTGAGAACGTCTTTCCCGATGATCCCACATGCTTTGAGCAGCATGGGCGCGAACCAGTCCCGTGCCTGTCGACACCCTTCTTGCTTCCAGACATTGGCTTAGCTATATACTTAGCCAAGGAGTAGTCCCATGGCTCAGTTCTCGGTTCACGATGCCAAGACAAACCTGTCCCGCCTGATCGCCGATGCTCTGGCGGGCGGTGAAGTCGTTATCGCACGCGGCAATGTGCCGGCCGTGCGTCTGGTGCCGGTGAACCCGCGCGGCAAACGCCGCTTCGGCGCGCTCAAGGGCAAGATCACGGTCGACACCCGGTTCGATGAGCCGCTGCCCAACGATGAGCTTGAAGGGTGGGGCCTCGCTTGAGGCTTCTGCTCGATACCCACGCGCTGATCTGGTGGCTGGCGGGTGACGAAGCTCTCAGCCGCCGCGCCCGCGATGCCATCGCCGATGAGGCCAACGAGATCATTGTCAGCGCCGCCTCGGCGATGGAGATCGCCACCAAATTCCGGATCGGCAAGCTGCCCGGCGCGGCGGTGCTGGCACAGGACTTCGAGGCGATCATCGCCGAACAGGGCTTCGGCGAACTGCCGATCAGCGTCCACCATGCGAGGCTCGCGGGCGAGATGAACATCGCCCACAAGGACCCGTTCGATCGTCTGCTGATCGCTCAGGCGCAGGCGGAAGACATGGTGCTGGTATCGAATGAGGCGCTGTTTGACGGGTTTGCCATCAAGCGGCTGTGGTGACCTCCGCATCAGGATCTGCCCCTGATTGGCTTGGCCAAGGGCCGGGCGGTGAACGCCACGATCAGGTCGTCCGCAGCTTGGTTCACGTCAGCTGAGGCACTATACTGAGCGAGAAGCAGCGGAGCATTGCGATGTCGATCCAAGCCTACACAGAGAATGGCACCTTTGCCCCGCGCAAGATTGCCGCAGCGCTGCGCACCACCAGCGATGAACTCGCCAGCACGCTCGGCCTCGGCAAGGACGCCATCCAGCGCAAGGACCGGATCACCTCCGCCCGCACCCAGCGCCGCATCCGCCATATGGTCGAGGTGCTTGGCAAGGTCGAGCCCCGCCTTGGTTCACCCCTGCTGGCCTATGCCTGGTACCGCTCAGAACCGCTGCCGGGTTTCTCCGGCCAAACCGCGATGCATCTGGTCCAGAGCAACCGGGCGGGCGAGGTGTTGATCTATATCGACGCGGTCGACGCTGGCATTCACGCCTAGCATCCAGCCATCGGGTTTGATGATCGTCTGTGAACACCAAGTCAGTTTGATGTAGGCAAAACCTTGTTCCATGATCATCAATCGCAGCACGCGGATCGCCCACCTGCCTATGATGAGCTACTGGGCTGCTGCGCGAATTAGTTCCAGCATCGGGACGCGCGCCGGCAACGTTTGTCTTTTCCGAGCTGCTCAACATTGCCGAAGGGCGGGAGGTTTTTTGACCACCAGCGCTGGTCCGGAAATCTTGCCAATCTGGCAGATATCGCCATTCTTGGCTGCGAAAGGAGAATGCGCCATGCCAGCGGCTCCAAGCCAACACCCTAGAGCAGATTCCGATCACTCTGGCTCATAACCTGCTGCGATAAAGTAATTTGTGCATTCGTGGGGTGTGAAGCGTGGCAGCGCATCGCGAATGGCATCCCAGAGTTCGGGGACAGTCCG